>NZ_JADQAL010000062.1:0-7948 GCF_022129275.1 Psychrobacter sp. Ps3 | reverse complement strand
CGCCTAAAAAATAGTCGCTGTCAGTGCCATGGTCGAATGTTCAACACGCCCTAATCTACTTAGTAAATATGCTCTGGCTTTTTTGTATTTATAAGCTTGAAATTAGCTTTTTTCAAAGCGGTACTTTGTCTCAAATGACGGTCTCAAATGACGCCTAATCTACTAAATTTAATGAGTATCTATTAAATGCAAAAACGCTTAGCCAAAATTCTACTATTTGCTATTCTGGCCTCAGGCATTTCACTGGCTGTATTGATAGTCAGCTCAAGGTATTTGAGGATTTAGGACATGTACCGCATGAAGAAGATCCACAAGCGACAGTCGCTGTGGTTAAAGATTTTTTAGCGCAGACTGATTAGCGCATCAGCCTATTAGCAATTAATAATTTAATAAGGTTTACTATTAATGATAGCTCTAAATTGACACATACTGATAATAATGAAGAGGGTGTGGTAATCTAGTGTAAGTATAAGTGTTGCAACCAAAGCAAGGGGCTGGTATGGCTTTAAATATGTACTACAAGAACGGCTTGTTTCGAAAAACACGCTGCCAAATCTCTGATAAGCTCGTACCTACGCTGTATCAGGTTCATAACAATGCCGACTTTCCGCAATTAACTTGGCTTATCGATACGCTCTATGACAACCCACAGATCGAGCCTAATATCGCCAAAGCTTTAGCTGAAGAGATGGTAGCGTTTGAGCGAGTGATACTCTCTTTGCAACTGCCTTTTCCTAGAGTCCCATTACAAAAGCTGCAAGACTTCTTTGCAAAGGCAGCTAGAGATCAGCGGACGATTTATAGCAGTAGCGATTGATTATTTCAACAGCTCCTATATCTTTATAGTGTTTTTAAAACAGCTTTCTAAAAGGTTAAAAGCTAATTTAAGCTACCAAGCAAACACCTTAACCACCTTGAATCCCGCCGAAAATACCCCCATACTCTTAGCACTTATAAACAATGAATAGCCTAAGCAAATATGTCTAATATTTTAAAAGATGCGCCAAACTTAGCAGAGAATAACTCAGCAAAAGATCTAAATGATACGATTCGTAATCTAGCTCAAATAGCAGATAAAGATAGCCTTACAGAACTACCTGTGTTGGCGAAAGACAGCCACTACTTAAGCCGGTTAGAGCGTGAGCTGGCACGCGCGGCGGTATCAAAAAACAAAAATTCAAATACTGATGATAAGCAAGACAAAGCGCAAAAAGAGCTGGCTAAAAAGCGCGCGCAGTACGATAAAATCAAAACGCGCTCACAGCAAGCGGTGCAAGCGCGTATCGATAGTATCCCAGACAATTTGCCAGCCACCTTAAACCTAGATTTGCCTGTCAGTCAGCGCGCTGATGACATCGTGCAAGCCATCATTGATAACCAAGTCATCATCGTCGCAGGGGAGACAGGGTCTGGTAAAACCACACAATTACCAAAGCTTGCGATGCTAGCGGGCCGCGGTATAACAGGGCAGATTGGGCATACGCAGCCGCGTCGTCTTGCTGCACGTAGCGTCTCTAACCGTATTGCCGAAGAGCTTGGCGAGAAGTTGGGTAATACCGTTAGCTTTAAGATTCGCTTTAACGAGCAGGGGTCAGCGCAGTCGATTGTCAAATTGATGACCGATGGTATCTTGCTCGCTGAGCTTGGTCATGACAGGTTTTTGAGTAAGTACGATACGATTATTATCGATGAGGCGCATGAGCGTAGTCTTAATATTGACTTTATTATGGGTTATCTCAAAAAGCTGCTGCCTAAGCGCCCTGATCTCAAAGTTATTATTACCTCAGCGACACTCGACACCCAGCGTTTTAGCGAGTACTTTAGTTATTATGATAACAAGCTCAAACGAAAAATCCCTGCGCCGATTTTTAACGTTGAGGGTCGCAGCTTCCCCGTTGAAGTGCGTTATCGTCCGCTCACTGATGAGCCAGTAACTAGCTCAGATGATGACAGCTATGATGACTTCGAAGAGAACCTGCCGCGAGCAGTCGTTGCCGCAGTGGATGAGTGCTTCACCGACGCACAAAGCAAAGGCCATGCCGATCAAGCAGATATATTAATCTTTGCCGCAACCGAAGCTGAGATTCGAGAACTGCAAGATGTACTGGTTCGTCATGGACCTAAGCATACCGAAGTGCTACCGCTGTTTGCACGTCAAACTTATGAAGAGCAGCAGCGCATCTTTCAGCCCTCTGGCCGCGGACGCCGTATCGTCATCGCCACTAACGTTGCCGAGACCGCTCTAACGGTACCCGGTATTCGCTACGTGATTGACCTGGGCTTTGCGCGCATATCACGCTACTCTTATCGCTCGCGCGTACAGCGTTTGCCGATTGAAGCGATCTCACAAGCGGCTGCCAATCAGCGTAAAGGTCGCTGTGGTCGTGTCGCACCGGGCGTTTGTATTCGTCTGTATTCTGAGGAGGACTTTAGCGGTCGCCCTGAGTTTACCGAGCCTGAGATACTGCGAACCAATCTTGCATCCGTTATATTGCAGATGGCAAACCTGCGTTTAGGTAGCGTCGAGAATTTTGAATTTATCGAGCCGCCCGATAGCCGTTTGGTGACTGATGGTCATAAATTGCTTGACGAGCTTGGCGCAATTACCGCCAAAAATGACAAAGCTAACCTACCCAAACGCAAACAAACTTTGGATCATCTGCGTCTGACTCGTATCGGGCAAAAGATGGCGCGTATGCCTATCGATCCAAGGCTGGCACGTATGCTGGTTGCCGGTAGCGACTACGATTGTATTCGCGAGATGCTGATTATCGTTGCGGCTCTAGCAGTGCAAGATCCACGCGAGCGTCCTGCGAATAAACGCCAACAGGCCGATCAAAAGCACGCTGAATTTCGTCAAGATGACTCGGACTTTTTGTTTTACTTGAGTCTTTGGAAGGCGCTATTTGAGGCTGACGAGCACGGTAACAAACTCTCTGGCAATCAGCGTAAAAACTTCACCAAAAAGAACTATCTTAGCTTCCCGCGCGTGCGTGAGTGGAATCAAACCCATCGCCAATTGGTGCAAATGGTCACTGATTTAAATCTAACCGATGTAAAAGAAGTAAAGGGTAATAGTAAAACTAAGCAAAAAAACGCTAAAAATAATAACGATGCTAAAACTACAAGTAAAAAAATAAGCAATCCAAAAAAGCTAAGCGGCGATCCCACGCTGGTTGAAGATGAAGACATCAAAGCGGTTAAGTACGCCAATCTACATCGGGCGCTACTGACAGGCCTGCTCTCTACCATCGCGCACAAAACAGAAAGCCGCGGCGAGTATCTGGCCGCGCGTCAACAAAAAGCCAAAATATTTCCCGCTAGTACTGTATTTAAACAAGTACCGCCTTGGGTGATGGCTTTTGAGGTCGTCGAGACCTCGCAGGTGTTTATGCGTACCGTTGCCAAGATAGAACCTGAATGGATTATCGCTGAAGCGGGTAATTTGCTCAAATATCATTACTTCGAGCCGCATTGGTCAAAGAAGACCGGACGCGTCAAAGCCTACGCGCAGATCAGTCTGTTTGGCCTGATTATCATCTCTAAGCAGCTGACTAACTATGAGCAAGTCAACCTCTCTGAGTCGCGCGAGATCTTTATTCGTGATGGTTTAGTAACGGGTAATCTCGGTCGCGGGGCGCCGTTTTTGCAGCACAATATGGACAAAATCGCCCATGTTGAACGCATTGAGGACAAATTGCGGCGCCGCGATTTACTCGTTGATGAAGAGGCGCTGTATCAGTTTTATGATAAAAAAGTTCCTGAGAACGTCGCTAGCCGCAAAGCCTTCGAAGATTGGCGCGCGGAGATGGAAAAAAGCGATCCTAAGTATCTATTCTTTACCGATGACGATGTGCTTAACAGTCAAGCACCGACTACCGGCGACTTTCCTGAGATTTGGCAGTTAGGCGATTTGCGCTTGCCACTGCGTTACGTGTTTGATCCTGCCAGCGACGATGATGGGGTGACCATTCGTGTGCCACTTGCTGCACTACCGCAGCTTGATGCTATCGAGCTGTTATGGGGCGTACCGGGTTGGCGCTATGAGCTAGTACTGCAACTGCTCAAATCCTTGCCAAAAGACATTCGCCGTCAAATCGTACCGATTCCAGATACCGCGGATAGTTTGTTTGATGAGCTCAAGCCTGAGGGTGAGCAAGGTCTGCTTAAGCAGCTTTGCCATGCGCTGAATCGCCGCGGTATTACCTCGGTGACGCCCGACAAATTTGATCCCTCATCTATCGATCGTTACTTGCAGCCGCAGATATCAGTCGTCGATGACAAAAACCGTATTATCGAAAAGGGGCGTGATCTGCAAACGTTGCAAATCCGTCATGCCAGTGAGACCAGTCAAGCGGTGACCGAACAGCAAGGCGCGCATACGAGTTTCCCTGAGCACTTTACCTTTAGCAAAAACCGCCATAGCGCAGGCGTGGTGATGAAGCAGTTCTCTGCTTTGGTCGCCGACGAAGCAGGTACCGCGGTATCGATTCATCAATATACTGATGTCAATGCCGCCTTGGAGGCGCATCGCACGGGAGTATTAACCTTAATCAAAGCTAAGCTTGGCGCAAAGAAAAAACAGCTGACTAGCCAAATCGATAAGATATTCAAAATGGCTTTTGCACCTTTAGGTGATATGGAAAAGCTGAAGACTATCGTTGTCGATGCCGCGCTCGATGCCACTTTAGAGGAGCACTATGTCTTATTCGATCATAGCTCTGACTTACCTGAGAGCGCTGATAGTATCGCGGTTGACTTAAGCGAGGAGCTGCCTTTTACCAGCGAGGAGTACCAACAGACTGAAAAAGTTGTAGTCAGTAACTTCCTACTGACAGGACAAAGCGTCATCAAAATCCTCAAAGAAGTCTATACGCGTTGGCAGCGTATTCGTCAGAGCCTATTGATGCTCGATCAAGAAGTGTTTGGCGAGTCCATCGATGATATCGAGGATCAGCTATCGGACTTGTACTTAGCGGATTTTGTTTATCGTATGGACTACAGTCATTGGCAGCAGTATCCGCGTTATCTAGAAGCACTAGAGGTGCGAATTGAGCGGCTTGAGCATAACCTTGAGTCGGATCTCGAAGGCGTTTATGCGCTCGATGTGCATATGGAGCGACTGGCTAATCGTGCGAGCGACGCTGCTATCAGTAAGTACCGCTGGATGGTGGAAGAATACCGTATTCAGCTCTTCGCCCAACCGATGAAAACGCGTATGGCGGTCTCACCAAAGCGTCTTAAAAAGGTTTGGGATGAGACGCGTTAAAAAATTACATGCTAATTTTAGCGTCGCAAGTAAAAATTCCTTAAAGGGAATTTTTTGGACGCGTTAGAAAATTGCATGCCAATTTTAGCGTCGCAAGTAAAAATTCCTTAAAGGGAATTTTTTGGACGCGTTAAAAAATTACATGTCGCCAGAAAATCATAGATTTTCTCTTGCGCTAGGATAAAGGTCCCCCAAACCTTTATTATTTCCTAGCTCATAGCGTCTCAAGGAAGTTTTTGTTTAAGCGAGATTTAAATAGATTTTTTTGGACACGTAAAAAATTGTACTGCTCACTCCAAAACTTGACATATTGCTCTGATTAAAGTTCTTACTTATAAGTTTGCTAAACAAGGATAATAATATGTGGGATGAACGCTACAGCGAACCGGGCTTTGCTTATGGCACTGAGCCTAACGATTTTTTAAAGGAAGAATACAAGCGGATACCTGCAGGCGGGCGTGTCTTATGCCTAGCAGAAGGCGAGGGCAGGAACGCTGTTTTCTTAGCCGAGCAAGGTTATGAAGTGACCGCTATGGACTTATCTGAAGTTGGGTTACACAAAGCGCAGCAATTAGCCACTGATAAAGGCGTTACTATCCGCACTCAAGTCGCTGATCTTGCTGATTATGAGTTTGGAGTCAATAGTTGGGATGCTATCATCTCCATTTGGGCGCACGTTCCTGAAGCGGTCCGTCAGCGAGTTCATGCGCAGATAGCCACATCTTTAAAGCCGAACGGAGTATATTTACTCGAAGCTTATACTTATGAGCAAACCAAGCTGGATGCGGTTGGTGGACCGCCTGCTGACCAACCAGATCGTTTTGGCTCATTAGTAGCTCTACGAGCAGAGCTTGCAGAGTTAGACGAAATAACAGGAGTAGAAAAGCAGCGCATGATATCAGAAGGGACACGTCATCAGGGGCTAAGCGCGGTAGTGCAGTTTATCGGTAGAAAAAAACAGTCTTAAAGGATGTCATAGTTAACTGATTATTTAGCAAATATTTCTGCCAAAAAAAAGGTGATAGATTTAGTATCTATCACCTTGTTTATTTTTGAACAGAGTCTTTGCGATTACATCGTGCAGTTTACGCTGTATTCTTTACCATTAGCGAGCTTCGCGCTGATGACACCGTAGTCTGCTTTTGTCTGCCACTGTAGGTTCATCTTAGGATTGTCATTATTAACATAGCGCGTGCCAGAACCAGATACCGCTTGCGTCATGATAACTTTTTGATTGCTAATATCGAATTTTGGCATAGTAATGTTTAAGTTAGCAGCGCTACCATCTGCAGCATAGGCAGCGGTAACTTTGCCATTGCCTTCACAAGTATAAGAATTGACGACTTGGTTTGTAGCACCTGTCTGATCGCTTCCCACGAATGGATTGTTGGCACAAGCAGCTAGAGCTAAAACAGCTGGCGTTAATACTAGTAATTTTTTCATAATTGTCCTCAGAAAATCTAAGAATGAATTGTTTGTAATCCAACACGTATCGTACACCTTAGTGAAAACATTCTCGTTATCATTTGATACCTGTCTCGTAACCATCGTGTTTTAAAGTGTATAAGTTTAAATGTTAAACGAGCTAGGCTTGGATAATTAGGCTCCGATTATGACTCTACAATGACAGCAGAGTCGTTATAGTTATTAGGCTTTTTATTAAGCACGAATACTAATACTGCGCCCAAAATAACGATACTTGCGATAATAAATCGTAAACTCAGACTCTCTGACAAAAACAAAACGCCTGCTAACGCTGCGATTATCGGTACACAAAGCTGCACCACTGCCGCTTGAGTGTTTTTTAACAAGGGCATAGCCACATACCACATACAGTAGCCGAGGCCAGAAGTAATCGAGCCTGATATTACTGCTAGCACCACGCCTTGCATACTTATCCCAGCCCAATGGCTGATAGCGACTATTAACAAAAAAGGGATAACGACTAGGCTTCTGATAAAATTAAACCCCGTAGCTCGTAGCGGCGAGAGACAAGCTTTGCCGCGTATACTATAGATGCCCCAAGCTATACCGCTAAGTGCCATAGTCAGAGCGCCTGTAAAAGAAGGTATGGTTGCTGAAGGGAGCATCAAATAGACAAAGCCAATCAGCGCGAAAGCTAGCGCGAGCCACTGCAGTACAGTTAATTGCTCCTTTTGGTAAATACCCCAACCTATCATCGTCAGTTGCACAGCAGCAAATAATATGAGCGCCCCAGTGCCGGTATCTAGATCCACATAAGCAAGCGAAAAACAAAGCGCGTAGACCACTAAACTGATACTATTAAGCCAGCTGCCTTTATCTGCTAAAATAGCAGCAACAGCAGCGTTATTATTGTCAGTGTTAAAGTCGCTGTTAAAAGAAGTCGCGGTTTGTGTCTGATGTTTTAGACGATGAGTATGAAAGATTATGATAATGCCTAAACAAATAGCGCCGCTCAGTAGTCGTAAAATCGTAAAGTTCCAAGGATCGATAGCATCTTCCATCAATGCCATTCGGCATAGTAGAGAATTGGTAGCGAAAGCTACAAGGGCAACAATAGTATAGAAAGTAGCTGTCAAGAGAACCCTTTAGAATTAGAATATTAGGGCGTGTTGAACATTCACAAATAGGCACTGCTGATTGCTAAAATTGTTCCAGACAAGGCGCAAAGCGACGATAATGCAGATGCCTTAGCTA
>NZ_JADQAL010000071.1:0-1272 GCF_022129275.1 Psychrobacter sp. Ps3 | reverse complement strand
GACATTGTAAATAGTATCAATGAGTTACAATGTGGCTTATCCCGAACTGGGGTTCAATAAATATGCTAACGCCGAAGGTCAGTGTAGAGACAAAACCTATGCAAAAAGACAATGTGCAAAAAGACGGTCAGGAGCAAGTATCTACTCAGAACAGTACCAAGCAACTCAAAAAGATCAGTAGCGCCTTGGGAGCTCTGCAAGATGCAGTGATTTTGCTCAATGACGATGATGGGTTGGAGTGGTGGAATCAGGCGGCGCAGGATCTATTACTATTGCAGTCAGTAGATCAAGGCAAAAGCATTTTTGACTTTATTGACGTTCCTGAGTTCCGGCAATATTATCAGACTATGACGATACCCAATGATGGTGTCCATATAGCGTCATGGCGCGATTCCAACCGATATTTAAAATGTGAGCTCACGCCTTTTGGCGACGAGAAGTTACTTATCATTTATGATGTAACTCGTTTACACCACTTAGAACAAATGCGCCGCGACTTCGTGGCTAATGTCTCTCATGAGCTGCGAACGCCATTAACCGTATTGATGGGCTATCTAGAGAACTTCTCAGATCAGCCTGATATGCCGCCGCAATGGCGACGCGGTTTTGAGCTTATGACGCAGCAGACTGCGCGGATGAATAGAGTCGTTAACGATCTATTATTGTTGTCTCGGATTGAGATTGAAGAGACCCATGAGCTACATTATATCGATATGACTAAGCTGCTCACCCACGTCTACGACGACGCGCAAGCATATAACCAAGAGTATGGTCATACGCTGCATTTGCAGATAGACACCTATGATGGTCTTTATGGCTCAGAGATGTATTTAAACAGCGCCTTATCCAATCTCGTTATCAATGCTATCAAATATACCCCAAAAGCTGGCAACATCGTCATCAGTTGGACTAAGACATCAGATGGCTGCCAGTTTGCAGTCACCGATGATGGGCTTGGTATTGCTCCAGAGCATGTCGCCCGATTGACTGAGCGCTTCTATCGAGTGGATAGCGGGCGCAGTCGCGCTACGGGCGGCACGGGATTGGGACTGGCGATTGTCAAGCACGTGCTCTATCAGTACGACACCACTTTGCAGATTGAGTCGGTAGAAGGGAAGGGCTCAACCTTTAGCGCCAACTTCCCAGATGATCATGTCAGGGCGGCTGCTAATAACGAATAACAATTTAGCCACTATAAGCGCCAATACGATTTTATTACCGTTCCAAAAATCTTACTCAAACCTAGCCAATATTGACTATTAGATAGGTTTG
>NZ_JADQAL010000061.1:0-8206 GCF_022129275.1 Psychrobacter sp. Ps3 | reverse complement strand
CGCCTAAAAAATAGTCTCTGTCAGTGCCATGGTCGAATGTTCAACACGCCCTAATCTCACTACACTAAACCCAAAGCGAAAAAGGGCTTACATGATCGTAAGCCCTTTTTTCATTCAATTAAAATAGCAGTATCAAAAGCTAACCTTTAGATTTGCCTTCGCGCTTACCTTCCAAAAATATCATGTCAATAACAATGATAGCCACGCCAATACAAATCGCAATATCCGCGATATTAAAAATCGGATAATGCCAAACATCAGCATAATGTACATGAATAAAATCGACCACTTTGCCAAGTCGCACGCGGTCGATTAGATTGCCAATCGCACCGCCGAGCACCATAGCGAGCCCTAGCGATAACAGCTTAGCATTACGCGGCGCTCTAATTAAATATACGACTAAGAACAACGCAATCACGAGCGCTAAACCCGAGAAAAACCACTTTTGCCAGCCGCCCGCATCGGCCAAAAAGCTAAACGCTGCGCCATAGTTATAAGCCAATGTCCAATTCAAGAAGGGTTCAATGACCGGTATCGGCTCCAAAAAGTTTAGCTTAGTTTCCGCTAGCCATTTGGTCCACTGATCGACGATGATAATCACTATCGACAGTAAGTACCAAACAAAGGCTTGACTGCCATTTGCCAGTACTTTTGGGGTTTTGGTCAGCCGGCTTTTAGGCGTTACCGAGTTGCCTGTCGTAACGTGAGCAGGTCTTGGCGAATGATCGACTTCGTTAGTAGGACGCTCAGGCGTATCAAGCATAGTGACGCACCTCACCGCTACCTACCACGTTAGTTACGCAGCGCGCGCACAGCTCTGGATGCTCACTGTCAGTGCCGACGTCGCTACGGATGTGCCAACAGCGCACGCACTTCGTTCCATCGGCGACGTCAATAGTAACTCTTAAATCCGCTGCTGCGATGTCTTCCTCGTTATCTTTAGTTTGATGATCAGTAGGCGCTGCGCTGATAGGCTTCAAGGTGGCGCTACTGGTAATCAGCACAAAACGCAGCTCATCGCTTAATTTGGCTAAGCTGTCATACATAGCGCCATCAGCGTACAAAGTGGCATCAGCGGCTAGATTGGCATTCAGTAGCTTGTTGCTGCGCGCGACTTCGATGTTTTTATTCACCATGTCTTTGGCGCGCATGATATGGTGCCAGTCCTCACTACTGATCGTGCTCAGCTCAAGCGCTGGGAACTCGTACCACTCTTCAGTGAAGACATAGCTATTGGCCTGCTCATCTTTGCTGTTCAAGACTTCCCAAGCTTCTTGCGCGGTAAACGACAAGATAGGGGTAATCCAGCGTATTAAGGCTTGAGCGATATGATAGATCGCGGTCTGCGCCGAGCGGCGCGGCTGACCATCCTTTTGAGTGGTGTACTGGCGATCTTTGATGATATCTAAATAAAAGCTGCCCAAGTCCTGCGAGCAAAAAGCAGTGATATGCTGGGTGACTTGGTGAAAGTCCATTGCATCATAAGCACTGACGATTTGCGCTTGTACAGCTTGTGCACGCTCGATGATGAATTTATCAAGACTGACTAATTCGTTGATATCGGTGCTATCATTAGCCGGATCGAAATCATCGCTGTTCGCCAGTAAGAAGCGCAGGGTATTACGAATGCGGCGGTACATATCGATTGCGCCTTTAAATACCGTCTTGCCTGCGCTCATCTCATAGCGATAGTCGCTAGAGGCAATCCAAAGACGTAGCATATCAGCGCCGGTTTTATTGATCTCATCTTGCGGGGTGATGATGTTGCCAAGAGACTTACTCATCTTACGGCCATTTTCATCGACCACAAAACCGTGCGTCAATACTTGCTTAAACGGCGGACGCTCGTACATTGCTTCTGACGTGAGCAGTGACGTCTGGAACCAACCGCGATGCTGATCGGAGCCTTCTAAATACATATCGGCAGGATTGGTCAGCTCATCACGCTGCTCAAGCACGGCATAATGAGTGGTTCCTGAGTCAAACCAGACATCTAGCGTATCAGTAGACTTATCATAATCGGCCGCCTCATCCCCTAAGTAGTCTTCACAGCTGGCATCAAACCACGCTTCCACGCCGCCTTCCGCGATATTTTGCGCGGCAGTTTCCATTAGCTCTAAGGTGTTCGGATGCAGCTCGCCGGTCTGTTTATGCATAAAGAAGGTAATCGGCACGCCCCAAGTCCGCTGACGCGAGATGCACCAGTCCGGGCGACCGGTCATCATCGACTCGATACGGTTCTGACCCCAAGCAGGCGTCCACTTAACATCAGGGATGTCTTTGAGCGCGCGCTCGCGTAAGCCTTCTTTTTCCATATTAATAAACCACTGCGGCGTGGCACGGAAGATAATCGGCGACTTATGACGCCAGCAGTGCGGATAGCTGTGCTCGATCTTAGTATGGTTTACCAAATGACCATTATCATGCAAAGCGGCAATGATTTTTGGATTGGCTTTATAGATATGCTCGCCGGCAAATACCGCCGCGCTCTCTAGATAGACACCATTACCGCCAACAGGGTTCTCAACAGGCAAGTTATATTTTAGACCCACGATATAATCGTCGAGACCATGACCTGGCGCGGTGTGTACTAGGCCAGTACCGCTATCGGTGGTCACGTGATCGCCTAAGATAATAGGCACTTGACGATCTGCAATTAGCGGATGCTGCGCGCGCAAGCCTTCAAGCTCCTTACCTGAAACGGTCACTAAGATACCTTGGCTGTCTAACTTAAGCTCAGTTAACGCAGTCTCGACCAAATCATGAGCGAGTAGTAGATTGCCTTTCTCAGTGGCTACAACCGAATAGTCATGCTCAGGGTGCACTGAGATAGCTTGGTTAGCAGGCAGTGTCCAAGGCGTCGTCGTCCAGATAACGACTGAGATAGTACCCTCTATTTTTGCCAAAGCGGTTAGCTTGTCAGTATCAAGCACATCGAAGCTGACATAAATCGCATCAGAGACCTTATCTTGATATTCTACTTCCGCCTCTGCCAATGCTGAGGTACAGTCCAAGCACCAGTTGACCGGCTTCATACCGCGAGTGACATGGCCGTTTTCGTAGATTTTACCTAGCGCACGGACGATATTGGCTTCCTGATGAAAGTTCATGGTCAGATAAGGGTTGTCCCAATCGCCAAAGATACCTAAACGTTTAAAATCAGCTTTTTGTAGCTCGATTTGGGTCGCTGCATACTCACGGCAGAGCCCACGAAACTCAGTTGCCGAGACTTTTTTGCCGACCTTACCGACTTTGGCTTCCACCTTTTGCTCAATAGGCAAGCCATGACAGTCCCAACCCGGCACATAAGGCGCGTCAAATCCTGAAAGCGTCTTCGACTTAACAATCATGTCCTTAATGACTTTATTGACCGCATGACCTAAGTGAATCTGACCGTTCGCATAAGGAGGGCCGTCGTGCAAAATGTACTTAGTCGCGCCAGTACGCGCCTGACGAATCTTACCGTAGACATCGTCCGCTTCCCAAGCCGCTAACCAATCCGGCTCGCGTTTGGCCAAGTTAGCGCGCATCGCAAAAGGCGTATCGGCTAGATTGAGAGTGTCTTTGTAATCGTGGCTAGGGGTGTCAGTAGCTTTGTCAGTCATAGGAAGGTATCTTTTATCAGGTTAAGTAGTTTATTGAGTTAAGCGGTTTTTCAATCAAATAGTTTTTAAATTAAACAATTTTTAAGTTAAATAGTTTAGCAGTCCAAGCAAATAATGTATGGGGGCGAATAGCTAAGGTTAAATAGGGCTTAGATGAAATAGCACTTTACCCTAAATAATGCCTGAACTTAAATAAGTTAGCGTCAGATTATGTTAAGAATGGCAGCTATTATATGTTAATTCTACTGGGGTAAAAAGGGGCTTGTACTGCGCGTGTCATTTTAGTTGCGTAATAGCGATAAGCAGTGTACAACTGTACTTAACAAGCGTTTCACTTAAAGTACGGACATAAATCCAATACATAATAATATCGGCTAAAAACATTGTATAAATTACGATAAATATAAAGGAGTCGTCATGAAAATAGGTATCCCCAAAGAGATTAAAAACAACGAAAATCGGGTCGGTCTACCGCCAAGCGCCGTTATGGTGTTAGTCAGCGACGGTCATAAAGTGTTTGTCGAATGTGATGCGGGCGTGGGTTCGCACTTCACCGATGAGGATTATGAGGAAGCAGGCGCGACTATCGTCAATAGCGCCAACAAAGCTTGGGACGCTCAATTGGTTGTTAAAGTCAAAGAGCCCCAGCAAGAAGAGTTTCAGTATTTAACCGAAGATCTGATACTGTTTACTTACTTGCATCTGGCCAATGAGCCGGAGCTGGCGCAAGCACTCGTTGAGAATAAAGTCACGGCGATAGCCTATGAAACGGTGCAACTGGCTAATAACTCCTTACCGCTGCTGACCCCGATGAGCGAGGTTGCCGGACGTATGAGCACCCAAATCGGCGCGCAGTTCTTGCAGAAGTTCTATGGCGGTAAAGGAATATTACTGGGCGGCGTACCAGGGGTACAAAAAGGCCGCGTCACGATCATTGGCGGCGGCGTTTCAGGCACGGAAGCGGCCAAAATCGCTATCGGCCTGCGCGCGGATGTGACCATCTTGGACTTAGATCCACAGCGGCTCAAAGAGCTATCTGAGATGTTCGGTAATAATGTCCAGACGCTCATATCTAATAAGGTCAATATCGCCGAAAGTGTTGAGGTTAGTGACTTAGTGATCGGTGCGGTACTGATTCCAGGCGCAGCTACGCCTAAATTAGTCACAGAAGAGATGATCGAGTCAATGGACGACGGCGGAGTCATCATCGATATCGCTATCGATCAAGGCGGCGTCTTTGAGACTACCGATCGCATTACCACGCATGACGATCCGACTTATACTAAGCACGGTATCGTCCATTACGCGGTAGCTAATATCCCAGGAGCGGTGCCTCGTACAGCGACGATGGCGCTATCGAATGTCACCTTGCCATATATCCAAACGCTGGCCAAAAAAGGGGTCAAGCAAGCTTGCGCGGAGGATGCTGCCTTTGCAAAAGGGATCAATACAGCGCAAGGTCATATCACTTATAAGGCGGTGGCTGAGGCGCTAGATTATGAGTATAAAGCGTTAGATGAGCTGCTTGGTTAGTTTTGGTTAAAATATCGATGATAACTACAGCCTTTTTGATAGCAGTCGTCATATTGCTTTCTCTGAGCCTAAAATTTAATCACTTGCTTTTTATAGAAAAAAATAAACGGCTGAAAGGTCAGCCGTTTATAAAAAGTTAAGTGTTTACTTGAGCGTTTAATAGATCATCATTTAAGACTTTTGCGCGCGGTTTTGTAGCGGATCGCCTAATAGTACGCTGCCTGAGTTTTCGCGGCGCTCTTCATCGCTTAACTTACTAGCAGAAACTTTAGATTTACGCTTCCACTTTAGGCTAAATAAGTCGTCACGGCGATCGAGTAAATTATGTACAGAGCCTTCATTACGCACATGAATGAGCTTGTCTAAATTTAAATCAGAGAAAAATACCATCTCTGTATTGGCGGTAGTCTCCGCCATGATGGCATCATGCGGAAAAGCAAAGTCAGAGGGCGAGAAGATAGACGACTGCGCATACTGAATATCTAAGCTCTCAACTTGTGGCAGGTTACCGACTGAGCCGCAAATCATCACATAGCATTCGTTTTCAATCGCGCGGGCTTGGGCGCAGTGGCGTACGCGCAAGTAGCCATTTTGAGTGTCTGTCCAAAACGGCACAAATAAAATATCCATATCATCGAGTGCCATGAGACGCGCAAGCTCTGGGAATTCAACGTCATAACAGACTAAAATACCAACGCGGCCGGCATCCGTATCAAATACTTTTACCTCATCGCCGCCCTCAATCACCCAAGCGCTACGCTCGTGGGGAGTGATATGAATTTTGCGCTGCTCCTCAACGGTGCCATCACGGCGACATAAGTAACTGACGTTATAGAGGGTATCGTTTTCATCGAGTAGCGGCATAGAGCCGGTAATGACGTTGACGTTATAGCTGACGGCTAAATGCGAGATTTCATTCTTAAACCATTCGGTATAATCTGCCAAAAAGCGAATGGCAACGTTTTGATCCGTCGACTCGCATAGTCCCATCAAGGGCGCGTTAAAGAATTCCGGCAGGCAAGCAAAGTCAGAATTATAATCGGCCATGATATCAACGAAGAACTCGACTTGTTGTAGTAGCTCCTCAGGCGACTCGACCTCACGCATCTGCCACTGAATACCGCCGATACGCACCTCAGACTTGCGAGTGTTCGGCTTGTAGTCTTTGGGCTCATAGTAGATGTTAGCCCACTCAAGGAGCGTTGCAAAGCCTTTGGACTGCTTATCATCAGGCAGGTAGCCGGTCAAAATACGCTTGACGATAAAGCCGTTAGACAGCTGAAAAGAGAGCGCCGGATCATGAATCTCACGTGATTCAACAGCGTCGATATACTCGCCTGGCGTCAAGTCCTGATGGTTATAATATTTAGGAATACGGCCACCAGCTAAGATAGAGCGAAAGTTCATCTGCCGGCACAGCTCTTTACGCGCATCATAGAGGCGTCGGCCCAAACGATAACCGCGATACTCAGGATCGATAAGCGCATCCAACCCGTAGATAGCGTCGCCCTTAGGATTGTCTTTTATGATCTCTCTATGACCGATAAGATCGTCATAAGTATGCGGGTTTGAGAATTTGGCATAATCGACGCGCATCGATAGCACCATACCGATAAGCTTATCATGGTCAAATAAGGCAATTTGGCCTTCAGGAAAGGCATCGATTAGAGTGTGAATCGTGGTCTTTGACCAAGCGCCGCCTAAGTTGATGTAGACGCGATCCATCAGCTCTTTGACTTGTGGATAGTCTTTTTTCTTAATCTCGGCAATCGTTAAATGAAAGTCGTCTAGTTTTTCTATCTTGCTCATCGGTGTTCCTATTTTGGTAGTGTTAGCCAGTGAACGTAGGTTGGCTGTGATTAACTTTCTTTATTTGCTATGGTTTGATGGGTTTTTAAACAACTATTTGTTCGCTTAAATGCATAAGCTACGCCTTTAACTAGGCTTGTTTGTCAGTCAGTTTTCTGTTTTTCTTGGTTTATAAAAAAAAGTATTAAATCCGTAGTACGGATGATACAATAATTAATAATAACAGTTACTTGCCAGTTACTATTTAGAATCTATCCTTTATTTTCTCTCTCGAAAATCTGTGTTTGTCATCATAACATTTGCGCAACAGGTTACTAGTTAATCCTAGTAAGCGTGACAGTCACCGCTAGTTTAGTTTATTTATTTGGTCTACTAGTCAGGTAAACCACTATTAGGATTGCATATGACCTTACTTCTAAACCATACCGATACGGTTAAAGCTTTAGATAAAACAGCAGAAACCGCTTTGATTCGTTTGGTTTATGTGAGTAGTTTGACGCTCCATTCGCGCCTAAAATCTTCGATATTTGATGAAGTAGAAGCGCATGCGCGTGATTATAATGAGCAGCAAGGTATTACTGGTACGCTATGTTATGGCAATAGCCATTTTTTGCAATGTTTAGAAGGCGAAAAAGCGAAAGTACTAGCGCTACAACAGCGAATATTTGCGGATAATCGTCATAAAAACATCAAGATACTCTTACTCGAAACCATTGATCAGCGTATCTTTTCAGATTGGCGTATGCGCTTACTGTTTTTGGAGCGCTGGCTGTGGTCCCCTGCGACCAAACAGCAGGCGATGCAACTCTCCCCATTCCTACCTTTTGCGCCGCATGGTTGGAGTAGCCAGCGTACTGAGCAGTTTTTACAAGTGATTAAAGATTTTCAGACGCCGCCGCACATCAAAGCTGCGGGTATCACTTATAATGCCATGGGTAATATGATCAAGCACGTGGCCGCGCCGCACCAAGCTTTCTTAGTCGTGCAAGGGTTTTTGGCGGTATTATTAGTGGTCGGCTTACTGCTGCTCAATTACTGATTACAAACCTGGCGAGCCAATCAGCGATTATCTGCTAAGCCTTTTAGCTTTTTAAGTCAGCTCCTCAATCATAAAACTAAAAACGACGCTAGACTAAATGTTTAGCGTCGTTTTTTACTGCGATTTTGAAATCAATAGCCTTATTACATATCAAAAATCTTACCGCGATTCATAATATTATTGGGATCAAAGACTTTTTTGACTTCGCGTAGATAATCAA
>NZ_JADQAL010000060.1:0-8678 GCF_022129275.1 Psychrobacter sp. Ps3 | reverse complement strand
TCTAGGTCTTTTTTTCACCTTGCATTTGGTATTGCACTTCATGTGTTAATCTAAGGGAGATATAACGCAAGAACCCCCAATGTAGGGTTGGGGGTTCTATACTTTTAGCTTAATTGACTTTATATAAATCTAATCAGTTTTGTAGAACTGTTTGCAGCTGGAGATGGCGTTACCACTGTTAGTTTAAGTTGATCGTTAGGGCGGCAACCACTGTAGCTAAATGTGTAGCTGACCGCACCATCTGTTACCTTGCCAAAAGTACCATTTCCTACTGGTACACCAGCTCCTAAGTTAACAACATCAGGTACAGTCAAACTACCAGAAACGAGTTCAGCTTCGCATGTTGAACTTGTATCTGCTACTGTCAATGAAGAGTCTGCTGGTAAATTACCACTAGAGGCCGAACCTGTACCGTTTGTACCGATAGATACATTAAACGAAGATGAACCTGCTGTAACAATAGCAACCGTATTTGGCTCAGCATTTGATACTTGAATTCTGCCATCCGCCAAAACGGCTGTAGGAGAGTAACTGGTCTTATCTTCAGCTGCGATGCTAATATTCGTTCCAGATGGCATGCTAACCGTTTGAGCGCCGTTACCGTACATTTTGAAGTCTACTTCAACAGGAGAGTCCAAATCAGTTAATGGGTTTGCTGGCAAAGTTCTTCCCAAACTTGGATATAGAGGACTGTTTGATGCCAAACCTAATACAACCTGATAACGTAAGATAGCATCTAATTTGTCATCACATGTTCCGTCAATATTAGGATAACTGAATGATGAGCTACCGCATTCTAGATTAGAAGCATTTCGGCGATAGATAAATTCACCTAGATTATCATCATACTGGTTATTTTCATTATCATCTCGGAAGAAGTCACCGATATTACGGGTTAGTATATCTCCAGCACTAAACTGGTTATCCCCATCTCTATCTATATAGCTTTTGTCTCCTTCTACATACGCCATAACAGAGATACGATCATCTACAGGACGTGGATTTTGCGTACTAAATTCAACGCTACATTGACCATTAGCAGTTGCACAACTTGGAATAATTCGACCACCTTCGCTAATAAAACTTACGACTGTACCATCAGGTACAGGGTTACCTACTCTATCAACTAGTCTTGCTGTCACAGTAGCAATATCACCATCAACGCCAGCAGCTAATACGTTTTTACTTAGTGAAATACTAAAGCCATTTTGTGTGGCACGTCCGGTCGCTACAGAAACATTTTTAGATAAAGCAAAGACACTACTGTTCGATACTAAAGCGGCCTTTATCTCTACTGGGCCAGGTAAGGCTCCAGGATATAAATTGACTACGACCCTACCTTGAGAATCACTCGTAACTGTCTCAGGGGCTCGATTGCCCAGACTCACGAAACTAAAGTCAGTAGGAGCGAACACCTTACTTATCTGAACTCTTTGGTTAGCGGCAGGTCTACCATTTGAATACACAGTAAATTCTATACTTCCTGAGCGTGACGAACCGCTATTATTGGCACCTAGCTGCACATCATCTGTAGTGGTATATACTATTGAGCTGGCTTCCACACCTTCAATATTAACGGTTACCGTTTGGCTGTTAGAAGGATTACTTACAGGTGCGACTGTAATGGTTTGCTCACCTTCACATAAGTTGCCATTATCATCTATTGCTTGATAAGTTGCAGACACATCACCTTGGTTGCTTGAAACCATACTATTATTGTCAAAAGTGCCACAGCTCGTATCGAACGTAACTGAAATATTGTTTTGATTGGTATTACTAATGACATCTCTTGTCTTCAACGTAATATTTGTACTACCACCTGATTCTAGACTGCTAGAAGATAGAGCAACATTTGTTAATACAACCTCTAAGGTTTGCAAAGAGAAATTATAACCTGGGGTAGTTGCGGTTAGATCCTCATAACTGGCAGTTGCTCTGAGTTGGTAACTACCTGTCGTACTATTATCTAACGGTTTGACAGATATGTTCGCTTCACCGTCCTCATTAGTTAGTATGGCCGCATTACTAGTGCCGAAGATTACATTTTCACCTTCAAAGGTTACTAACGCATTGCTAACTGGTGCACCATCGTTATCGGTTACCACGACTTTTGCATTGGCTCCTGTAGATGTTATAGTACGGGTAATATTGCCATTAGTATCTGTCAGCGCGATAGGTGTGACATTTAGCTCACCCACTTCTTGCCCTCCATTATCAGACCCATTACCCGTACCGGGCTGTTGCGTACCCAAATCAGGCTCTGGCGCAACCGTATCAGTCCCCCCACCGCCACATCCAGCCAAAGCTAGTGAGAGTGTTAAGGCTGTCAGTTGAAACAATTTAGAAGTAGGTAGCAAATGATGTGACATGTTTTTAACTCCGCATGAGCAGTAATGTAGTCGAACAGTATAGGCAAAAATCATCACACAACTTGATATAGAATCGGTAATGATAAGCAGATTGACAGCAACGTCAGATTTATTAACAGATTGTATTAAATATATAACAGCAACTTTACTGACTTTCGTCAGAACTTACAACCAAAAATTAATCTTTACTATCAAACAATCAACAACATAGCACGCTCATTTCAGGTATAATAAGCTCCATTGAGATCGACTATTATTGTAAAATAGTTTGAGTATTTAGCTATTTTATGGTATAAATGTCGCCTTTAAATTTTCTGAATTGGTCACTCTGTTATTTGCCTTTAGATAACAGTAATGCCAGCTCAACCTTCATATAGTTTTGTTTGGTGCAAAGATGCCGCTGCTGTGTCCATGCCGCATATTCGCGCAACTTGCCCAGACTGGTATGGGACAAACCCCATACCTCATAGATTAGGAGTTCGCCATGTCTAGAGTTTGCCAAGTGACTGGAAAGCGCCCTATGGTGGGTAATAATGTTTCGCACGCGAACAACAAAACCCGTCGTCGCTTCCTACCAAACCTAAAGCATCATCGTTTTTGGGTAGAGTCTGAAAATCGTTTTGTACGTCTACGTGTGTCTGCCAAAGGTATGCGTACCATCGATAAATTAGGTATTGATAAAGTGCTAGCTGATCTGCGTGCACAAGGTCAAAAAGTTTAAGTCCCATTTAAACTTAGTGCTCTGCCACTTTTAAAGGAAATTATCATGAGAGATAAAATCAAATTAGTATCAACTGCTGGTACTGGATACTACTATACGACGACTAAGAACAAGCGCACAATGCCTGGCAAAATGGAAATCAAAAAGTTTGATCCTAAAGTTCGCCAGCATGTGATCTTTAAAGAAGCTAAAATCAAATAATCTGCGTTTATATTAATCGCTGATATTTGCATAAAAAAAGGGTTTATCACATGATAAACCCTTTTTTTTGCGCCACGTTTTAGCTTTTATTACCTGTTCCTTTTAATACCTGTTCTGTTAAATGCTAACTAATAAATACTAGCTAAGCCAAACCCAGTATTGCGTTAACTATAATGCGTCGGCTCTTTGTCGTAGACATGGGCATGCCACTGGCTCATCTGCTTTTGCATAATGACCTGAATAGCGGCATGAATCATGTGCTGACCGATAGATTGCGTATCGCTGCCCAATAAGTTTTTTAGCTTATCGGAGAAATCAATCGTCATCAGCGCTTCTTCATTTTTATCCGAATCACGCAGTAATAGCGTACCATCATCAGCCTCAATCAGCTCAAGCGTCGTCTCTTTGGCAAATCCTGAAAACGGATCAGTATTATCAGTCTCCACTTCTATCTCATTATCAATATCGTATGGCATCTCGTGTTTCCTTATTATCCCGTAGCTTGCTGTCTTGAGAACTAATGATTTAATCCTCTACAGCGCTCGAGAAAAGTCTTCGTTACTTCATACAATGGACGCTTTAGCTCTCAATTTCAAGGGCTAATATTCAACGCCAGTAGCGCAGTTTGGCGATGGTAAATAAGAAGGCTACAAACATCCCTAGGTAATACATGAGCTTGAGCTCTAAAGTCGGATCGCGATATTTAAAAGGTAAAGCCACCACAGCGGTCGCCGTTGGCAATATTAGCAGCATTAGTAGCCAGTTCTCTATTACATTGAGCCAACCCTCTTGGCCCGTGCCTTTACTTAATCCTGCAAGCCCTAATAATAAGCAGGCAATAATAAGACTGGTAAATAGACCATTCGGTAACTCTTTAGGGTAGATAACATCGGCAATGCGAGTGGGCATAATTTGCATACAAAAACTCAGTCGTTTTTATGATCTAAGCTAGTAATAGCTTATTAAAGGTAGGAGAATTATGGCGTAAGACAAGATCAGCTATAAGTGCCCATGATCCATAATAATGAGATGCAAGAGGTCAGATAGCCTAAACTTATCGCATTCCAGCCCTCTATCTGCGTGCCATTGAGCTTATTAAAGATCTTTGAGCCGAGCCAAAACAGTAAGGGAATACCAATGATAAAAGCGGGAACTAGCACTGCCGCATGAAGCATAACCTCGCTGATATCGTGACCTACTATCAGGCGAAAGCCGTAGCCTGCTGAGCTTAGTATTAAAGCAAAAACAGCTAAACCAATAGTAATGCCTTTGGACACTAAGCTACGCGGCTTAGACGCAGGAGCGTCAGCCTTTAAACTCGGGTTTTGGCTATTGATTGGCGTAGTCATAAGTCACCTCAATTAACAGTCATCTCAATTAATAGTCATATCAATTGATAGTATAGTGCGCTCAAATCAGCTGGTACGACCTTTTATTTCGTCTTATCTAGATGGAGGCTTATAGGCCTAAAAACAAGAGACAGAGCGAGCCACGACTACTCGCCTGCTTTTGCAAGCTCAGCACGCATAGCATCAATAGCGACTTTATAATCGTCTTGGTTAAAAATAGCTGAGCCGGCAACAAACATATCAGCGCCTGCCTCCGCGATTGCGCGGATATTATTGGCTTTGATACCGCCATCGACCTCTAGCCTGATATCGCGGCCGCTTGCATCGATACGCTGACGTACTTGTCGTACCTTATCCAACGTGCCTTCGATAAATGACTGTCCGCCAAAGCCAGGATTGACACTCATAAGCAAAATTTGATCGACCTTGTCCATCACATAATCTAGATAGTGTAGCGGTGTCGCTGGATTGAACACTAAGCCGCATTTCGCGCCGCCGTCTTTGATCAGCTGCAATGAGCGATCGATATGATCGCTGGCTTCAGGATGAAAGGTAATAACGCTAGGATTGGCTTGTAGGAACTGCTCAATCATACCATCGACAGGCGCTACCATTAAGTGCACGTCGATAGGCGCGTCGATACCATAATCACGCAGCGCCTGACAGATCATGCTACCAAAAGTTAAGTTCGGTACGTAGTGATTGTCCATGACATCGAAATGAATAACATCGGCCCCTGCTGCCAAGACGTTTTCGACCTCTTCGCCTAATCGAGCAAAGTCAGCGGATAAAATAGAAGGGGCGATTAAGTACTGCTTATCAGGACAAATCATAGGAGAGCTACCTCTTTAATGGGTATTAAAATAAGAAATAATTTAAGAAGCACTAACGCGGTTTATACTGAGTCTTGCTATAAGCGTGGCCCACTTCAAAGTCGCGTTTGGCTTCGTGCTTAGTGTTACGGCCCGTTACCCGCTCACGCCACAACCGAAAAGATGACGGTTTTAGCTCATGACGCATCAGCTTAATTACCGCCGTCTCATCAAGACCATAGCTATGCTCTATCGCGGCAAATGGCGTTCTATCTTCCCATGCCATCTCGATGACTCTTGACGTCTGTACTTCGTCTAATACGATATTGCCGTCTGCATCGACTGGCGGCTCAGCTAGCACCGCTTGCTCAGTATTGTGAGCCGCCTCAGTTTGCTGCTCATCCTCTAGCTGCTTTTGTGCTAAAGCTGCTACCATATCTGCTTTCATAGTCGCTAATGATGACCGGGTTTCTGTATCCGCTGGCGTTTGGTTCATAAGGGTTACCTTATTTATTATTTACCTAGAGCGCTGCTGTTTTATTTAACTAAGCTGCGCTTGACGATAATGGTGCCAAATATGATCTTCGATGACCGTTTGGATAAAATAGTAACTGTGATCGTGACCCGCTTGATAACGTAGGGTCAAAGGCTGCTGCGCGTCTTTACAAGCCTGTTGCAGCTTTTCGGTTTGTAGTTGCCCCTCACTCAAAAAGTTATCGGCGGCGCCTTGGTCTACCAATAAGCTGGCGTACTGCTGCCCTGCCTTTGCTATAACTTTAGCAGCATCAGCTTGTTGCCATAATGACTTATCGTCACCGAAATACTGGGTATAGGCCGCTTGCCCCCAATCCGATTCGCTCGCAGCGCACACCGGCGACAACGCTGAGACACTAACGAACTTACTAGGATATTTAAAGCCTAATAGTAATGCACCATGACCGCCCATAGAATGACCCGTAATACCGATGCTGTTTACTGGAAACTCTTGACGCACTAAGTCATAAAACTCATCGACGATGTAACTTTGCATATTAAAATGCTCTGACCATGGCGCCTCTATCGCGTCGACATAGTAGCTTGCGCCCTGCCCGACAAAGTAACGCTCATCACCTGCCACATCAATATCGTCGCTACTACGAGGAGAGGTGTCTGGGGCGATAAAGATGACACCAAGCTCGCTGCATTTTTGTTGGAAGTGCGCTTTATGGGTGACGTTATCAGCATTACAAGTCAATCCTGATAAATATAGTATCGCCGGACAGCGCTGACCGGCTAATGCCTCATCTGGCAAATAAATACTAAAGGTCATGGGCGTGTTAGTCGCTGATGACTCATGGCGATAATAGTGCTGCTCGCCATCAAAGCAGCGATTAGCACTGATTTGTGTCAATTTTGAGCTGACAGATAACTTTTGATTAGAATACTGACTCATCACTGATATCCTTTTAGATTTACCGTTGTTATCGTTATATTGTTCATTAAAAAATACGTTATATTTATCGTGTTATGCAAATGCCGTTAAAAGCAGACTTATTATTCATATAGCAAGTTACAGCAGACTTGATCTCTATTATACAAACTATCCGCCGACTATCCATTGGCTTTGTTTAGCGCTTTGTTAAGGGGTGGTGATATCGTAGCCCATCAAAGCGCGACCCTTTTAGTTTGTGTCAACTATAGCAGATGGCGGCAGTGCGCGCTGCTGATCAAATAACACCTGCTCAAAAGCGGGCAACGCCGTTTTCATTAAGCTGCCCACAACCATCTGCGGCTCTGACGGCTCAAACCCCATCATACTTTCGCGCTCTTGTATGCGTAAGCTTGCATCTTTAAAGGCAGCGGCAAAGCTGGTGTTTTTACGTAGGCTCTCCGCGAAGAACGCTTGACCAAAATAAGTCATCTCAGCGCTATTGGTACAGCCAAATGACATCTTATCCGCTGCAGATGCGGTAATAACGACTGTGGTTGGTGAGGTCAGCTCGTCAATAAAAGAGCCTGAATAGCAAGCCGATACGATAATAACCCGCCAGCGAATACCGGCCTCGTCCAAAGCCTCGCGCAGCCACGCCGACTCTAAATTATCCATTGCTACAGGTGCGTTTGCCAATTGCAGCATATCTTCGTTACCGTGTGACGATAAGGTGAGCAGCAACACATCTTCATCGCTATTCATTTGCTCACCGATCTTTTTTAGCCCTCGTAAAATACTGGTCTTCGTCGCTATCGGCTCATCCAGCCAGCTATAGCGGTTATTAATTAAAGACAACGAGCGCCCACTTGTACCAAAACGCACATCAAACAGCTCGCGAGCATGATTGATCTCAGAGCGAAAAACCTCTTGCCCGGCGAACCCTGCAACGCCCATAAAGTACCATTCCGTCTTACCTAAGATGCTAGCATCAATACTCGCTAAGGCGTTTTGTAGTAGCTCAGGCTGCTTATAAATAGCCGCTTCTTCTAGTATTGGCTCTACGGGTATGGGTTTGAAAATAGGCTGATCGGCGACGTTTTTTTGCCAAATAGTCAGCAGGGCCACAGCTCCTATCAGCACGATAATGCGCTCCCACCAAGGCGTTCGCAAGCGCTGCGAGAAGATCCATAACAGTGCGAGAGTTTGCCATAAAAACAGTACTAAAAATAATACCGGTAAAAACGAGTAACTCCAATCTGGCAGCCAGTTTTGAGTGCCAAAAAACTGCACTAAGCTTTGTAGTAACGCCGAGATACTATCTGCCACTAACCATAATACCGCTGGCACAAACAATAAGCTTTGATTGCCAGATCGCCGCGCTAGAATAATACCTGCTAGCAGAATAATCACCGGCCATATCAGGTAACTGACTAATCCTTGCTCATTAAAAACGCTACCACTTTCTGCCGCTAGCCAAGAAAAAAGTACATTACTCCCAAGCGCTATTAGAGCAAAACAAGCAAACTGTACAAAGGTAGGCTTTACCCAAGAAAAGGCACGCGTAGAGCCAATCAGCATCCAAATAGCGGCAATGATATTGGCTGCAAAATTAAGAGAGAAGCGCTGAAGGGAGACGGTTTTTAGGGACGAGAGTGACAAAGACTTAAACCTCTATCGAGCCAAGAAAATGAAGGCATGGTGTACTAGCAGCTAATCATTAGCAAAACCATATTAAATAAAACAGTGTTGAATAAAAATATACTAGGGCGTGTCCCTATTTTAAAAATGGTGATAAAAATGAGATAAATCGCAGGC
>NZ_JADQAL010000059.1:0-8712 GCF_022129275.1 Psychrobacter sp. Ps3 | reverse complement strand
GCGAAAATCTAGCCAATGCAATAAGCATTACCTGCAATTTTCACTTAGACTAGAATTATTTTAGCGATCAGCAGTGCGCATTTGTGAATGTTCAACACGCCCTAGGTTTTAAATGGCATTGGTTTAAGCTAGGCTTTAAATAGCCTAGCTTTTTTATGGGCTAGAATTTAGCTAGCTGTAGGCTGGGTTTTTAACCCAGCATTTTTTTAAC
Organism: Psychrobacter sp. Ps3; assembly: GCF_022129275.1. Lineage (NCBI taxonomy): Bacteria > Pseudomonadati > Pseudomonadota > Gammaproteobacteria > Moraxellales > Moraxellaceae > Psychrobacter > Psychrobacter sp. Ps3. The sequence continues at coordinate 8,501 of NZ_JADQAL010000059.1, read as the reverse complement.
AAATGATAAACTAATCTTGTCTTCTATAACTCACAAACTGAAAGTCCAAACCACTTTTTTCATCATGCTGAGTGCCGGAGGTTTCTGCGGCGATAAAATCGCTTGGCAGCTCCGGGAAAAATGCATCACCATCGCTGATTTCAGTATCGACATGGGTCAGCTCGATGCGATCGGTGTACATAATCGCATCTTTAAACACTTTTTCGCCGCCGATCACCCAGATTGTATCTAAATGCGCGCCATGAGCGAGGCTAGCCGCTTGCGTCAAGGCATCATCTAAATTATGCACCACATAAGCATCATCACGATCGGTGAGGTTCTTTTGTTCAGCATAATCAAGCTGAGTGCTGATGATAAAGCTGACTCGCTTAGGAAGCGGCTTACTGCCCATCGACTCAAAGGTTTTGCGGCCCATAATGACGATACCTTGAATGCTATCTGCATCGCCATCGTTTTGCTTAGTGGTCATAGCCTTAAAATGCTGTAGATCCGCTGAGATATGCCAGGGTAGCTCATTGTCTTTACCGATACAGCGGTTGCTACTAATCGCTGCGATTTGGGCCACTTCAGTATGCGCGTAACTCATCACTTATCCCTTTTATTATTTATCAGTTTTCTAGTTTTACAGTTATTTTCAATTCTACAGTTTAGTCGCTTAAACTGCGACTTTCGCCTTGATAGCCGGATGCGACTCGTAACCATTAACGCTGAGGTCTTCAAAAGTAAAAGCAAAGATATCTTTAACTTTCGGATTCAATGACAAGGTCGGCAGCTGATAAAGATCCCGCGTCAACTGTAATTCAACTTGCTCGCGATGGTTTTGATAAATATGACAATCGCCGCCCGTCCAGATAAATTCGCCCACTTCTAAATCACACACTTGCGCGATCATATGTGTTAATAGCGCATAACTGGCGATGTTAAAAGGCACACCCAGGAATAAATCCGCTGAGCGCTGATAAAGCTGACAAGAGAGCTTATTATCCGCAACAAAGAACTGAAACAGTGTATGACAAGGCGGCAAGGCCACTTGACTGGCCTCACTTGGATTCCAACCAGAGACGATAAGACGTCTGGAGTTGGGGTTAATTTTTATTTGCTCAATAAGCTGCGATATTTGATCGACGCCGTCATCATTATAAACATTGTTGTCACTTTCATCAGTGTTTTTAGTTGCGCCATAGTTGCGCCATTGATGACCATAGACAGGGCCCAGATCCCCAGCAGGGCGATTAAAGCGCGCGGTTTGCTCAGCGGTGGCCCATTCATTCCAAATGCGTACGTTATTTTGCTGCAAATAATCAACGTGCGTGCTACCGCTTAAAAACCATAATAGCTCATAAACGATAGATTTGAAGTGTACTTTTTTGGTGGTCAGTAAGGGAAAACCCTCTGCCAAGTCGAAGCGCAACTGCGCGCCAAAGTGACTTAAGGTGCCAGTACCCGTTCGATCGCCTTTTTCAGTGCCGTTCGCCAACACATACTGGAGTAAATCAAGATAAGCTTGTTCGTTTTTGCTAGTAATCATGGTCTGCAACTTCAATATTTAATAACAACTAAGTTTATTTAATGTCTAATATGGGTCTAATAAGCAGCTTGTCTACCCCAATCATAAATGTCACGTTTATAAGCATAAATGATGAGCACGATACCAATGATAATCATCGGCGCGCTTAAGATCTGCCCTTTGGTGACCCAGCCTAAAAGGATAAAACCTTGATCGGCATCGGGCTGACGGAAGAACTCGACAATAAAGCGGCTAAAGCCATAACCAAGCATAAACACGCCCGTCACCGCCATACGCGGACGCGGCTTTGAGGAGTACCACCACAGTAGCAAAAACAGCAGCAGTCCTTCGGTTAACGCTTGATAGAGCTGCGAGGGATGGCGTGGCAGTAAATACTGACCGCTAACCTCAGCCGCCAATTGCTGCAAGGTTGGGTCGGCCTGCATTAGCTGAGCATCAAAGGCCGCCGCTTGCGGGAAATAAGTGAGCCAGTTATAGCCGCCATCAGAGACACGGCCCCACAGCTCGCCATTGATATAGTTGCCAATGCGTCCAAACAATAAGCCCGTTGGCACGCAAGGCACGATAAAATCGAGGACTTGAAAAGGCGTCTTTTTATACTTACGCGCAAAATAAAGCATGCCAAGAGCGACACCAATAAGGCCGCCATGAAAAGACATACCGCCTTCCCAAACCCTAAATAAGTAGGCAGGATTTTGTAGTAATTCGCCAAATTGATAGAAGAGCACGTAACCGATACGGCCGCCCAAAATCACCCCAAGCGCGCCAAAGAACACTAAGTCTGAGACCATATCCGTCGACCAAGCATCGCGTTTAGTACTGCGATACCAAGCAAGACCAAAGGCCGCGGCAAAAGCAAGCAAGTACATCAAACCATACCAGTGTACTTCGATAGGGCCGAGCGCTAACGCTACTGGGTCATACTGAGGATGAATGTTCATAAAAGTCATAATATTGAGAATAAGATGCTGCTCATGATAGCAAATTTAGCTGTTACGAACACTAATTTCGCATCGTAATACTGGGCAGTATGGTAAGCGTGCAATGCTAAAAAAATGCTGCTAGTAAAGAAGCCGCGCTATAGAAATAATCATCATTACTATAGCCGCGAGCGTAAGCTAACCGCACAAAGTTATAAGATAGTAATGTCGGATAAAAAACGCTAAGATAAAAACAAACGAGATTGTGATGGTTTATACCAAAATACTATAAGACCAAAAATACTGTAAGACCAAAAATACTATAAGACCAAAAATACTATAAGAATAAGGACAGTCATGAAACCCTATCGGTCAAATAAAGCAGTGCTGACTCAGCAAAGATTAGGCACAATACCAAGTTCGATATTTGCTCTAACCGCGCTTAGCTTGTTATTGCCTCCTATTAGTGCTCAAGCGGCTGAAAGCGGCATTGAGCAAATTACTATTTATCAAGGCTTAGCGAGCGTCACGCGTACGCTGCCGATTGCTGGTAGCGGTGAGCAAACGTTAGTGTTTTCTTGCTTGTCGCCTTATCTTGATCAAGACAGCTTGAGCGTACAAGCGCTTGGCGACGTTAATGTCGGTGAAGTCAGTATCGAGACCTTAAGCGGTGAGCAAGCTCAACTGTGCCAGTATCAAGGCGATGCTAAGGTACAGACGCAGCAAAATCACTTAGCAAGTATCAAAGCCGATTTAGAAGCGGCGCGTTTGGCCAAAGCCTATTTGCAAAATATGACCAAAGTCAACCAAATCAGCGTCGAGGGTACTTTGGCCAGTAATGCTCGTGAGCTAGAGACGCAGGCCGCCGCTATTAATAAGCGAATCCTTGAGATTGAGCAGCAGCAAGCCCGCGCGCAAGATGCACTCAATCAGCTCATGGCTGGTAGCAGCACGACCACGCAAAATAGCGTCACCCAAGTCAGCGTGCGCACCGCTAGCCGTACGCCAAGTAACCTCAAGCTGCACTATCAAGTGCGCGGCGCTAGCTGGCAACCGACCTATCAAGCACGGCTCAATACCGATACTAAGCAGTTAAGTATTACCGCCTCGGCCATTATCGCGCAGCAAACCGGCGAAAACTGGCAAAACGTGCCTCTAATACTCAGCTCAGTGAATCCGAACCAAAACGCGACAGGCCAGCTGCCTTATGTGCAGCGCTTATCGCTCTATGACGAGCAGCAGCAAGGTAGTGTCGCAAGATACGCGCAGCCAATGATGAAAGCGCCAGTCGTGGTGGTCTCAGCAGACGAAAGCGCTGGAGCTATGGCTAATATGGCGCCGTTACCGAGCTTTGTGGTCAACCGACAAGATAAAAACGGCATAACTGAATACCGCTTGCCGCAGCGCGTTAGTATTCCGAGTGATGGTCGGCGGGTACGCACTGTTATCGATGAGCAAGCAGGAATCAGTAAGCTGTGGATTCGAAGCACACCAAGTGCAGAGCTGGCAGGATATTGGTATGCGTCAGCGCCGTTCTTGACACCCGCTTGGGTCGATGGCTCGCTGCAGCTGTACCGTGATGATAATTATATCGGGCAAACGCGCTATAGCTATCAGCTGCTAAAAGAGCAAGGCATTGGCTTTGGTGTTGATAATAATATGCGAGTTAAACAAATAGTAGATGAAGATAAACAAGGCGAGAAAGGCGCGTTTAATCGCATCCAAACTTTGACTAAGACAGAAGCTTATCAGTTTACTAATCAGCATAATAAAACGGTCAGTTTACAAGTATTAGGTAGCGAGCCTATCAGCCGCGATGATAACTTAAAAGTCAGTGCCACCCATACGCCGCCAATTAGCGAGCGCGATTGGAATAGTAATCAAGGAGTCGTGGCTTGGGACTTTAAGTTAGCGCCGCAACAGTCGCAAGTCGTGCAGTCGACCTCGCAAATCAGTTATCCGGCTAAGCAAGAATTGATCAGTAATTAAAAAAGGAAAACTATGTGTATCGTCGCTATCGCTTGGCAGCTCTTTGATGAGCTGCCGTTAGTACTTTTATCAAATCGTGATGAGTTCTTAGCGCGTCCTACCGAGCAGTTGCACCAGTGGCCAGATCAGCCGATCTATGCTGGCCGCGATAGCCAAAGTGGCGGCACTTGGTTAGGCATTTATCAGCAAGAACGTCAACAGCAGAGTCAACAACACAATCAGCAGTCTACTGAGGACAATCAAAGCCCTTCGTATCAACAAAACGGTCGTTGGGCGGCGGTACTGAACTTTCGCGATGGCGTACAAGCAAGAGCAGATGAGCGCTCGCGCGGCGAATTAGTGACCAGTTTTTTGACAAGTACACTCAGCCCAATGGCATTTGCGCGGCAGATTAAGCTACGAGACTACGCTGGGTTTAATCTCATCATTGGTGATAGCCAGCAAGCGGTCATCGTCAATAACCGTGGTCATGCGCCGACCGCTTTACATGCAGGATTGCATGTTTTCTCCAACGGACAGCCGGATGAAGGGTGGTTCAAAACCGAAAAGCTCCGCGGGCGCTTGCGTCAAGAAGTGCTGCCGCTCATCGCTGAGGATAGCTCGCTTGCGTATTGGCAAGCGGCCGCGCTTAATGTGATGTCAGATAGTACCTCAGCGCCTGAGGAAGCGCTGCCGAAAACAGGCGTACCAAAAGCTATAGAGCAAGCCTTATCGTCTGTGTATATCGACGCGATCGCTTTGAGTAATGCTGATACGCCAATGCCAAGTTATGGCACGCGTACGCAAAGTATTTTGACTTTGCGCGGTGAAGATAAGTCAGAAGTGACAGCGCAGCTGATTAGCCGTGAAACGGATAATGTTAAGTGTTAGGAAGCGAGCATTCCACGCAATATTGTGACGTTATACAGGTTGCAGGGGCTGAAAAATGGAGCTATGCTTTATTAGGCTTGCCAGAAAAATAGCTACAGAGATAAAAAATGCCCGCTGTCATATCTGATGTTTTAGATATGACAGCGAGCATCTTTCATTGACGTGAGCGTCTATTCCATCAATAAATGATTATTTTGTTCTGGGATAATCAGCTCTTGTCTAAGGGGTAATTCGCGTGCCAGCTCTTGCAAAGCACGGCGATAGACCCCGCGTTTAAAGTGAATCACTTGTCCGAGCGGATACCAGTAGCTGACCCATTGCCAATGGTCAAATTCAGGTTTTCCCTCATCAAAGCGAATGTGTTGAGTATTCGGCTCATCTAAGCGTAGCAAAAACCATTTTTGTTTTTGCCCAATACATAAAGGATACTGCCCATGGCGCACGTAGCGCTTTGGCAAGCGATAGCGTAACCAATCTTGAGTGACTGCCAATAAGTCGACATGGCGCGGATGCAGCCCGACCTCTTCCCAGAGTTCGCGGTACATCGCATCCATTGGCGTCTCGCCGCGGTCGATACCGCCTTGCGGAAACTGCCAAGCGTTGTGTCCGATACGCTTTGCCCACAGTACTTGCCCTTGTGTATTTGCCAAGATGATGCCGACATTGGCGCGAAAGCCGTCTGCATCTATCATGATTTAACCTTTTAATTTATCTAAAAATAACTTATTGCCAAGCGACTTTCGATAGCCAACATAATTATTATAAGGTAGTGACTATCGCTGCCAAATTAGAATAAGTTTTATTACCCTTATTAAAACAAGAAATGGTCAAAATGTGTAACGATAATTTGCTATAAAATGTTTCACAAATTTAACGATTTAAAATCAATAACTTAAAATACAACTTTTGTTAAATAATGATAAGGCGGTCAATAACCAAATTTGCTCACTTAGGCTCAAGCAGGCTTTAAGTTTATGATTCTAGACAAACCCTAGATGAAACTAATGCTAAACTAGTGCTACACTAACGGCATAAATCAGTACCGTAAATTAATAATATTAGGATAAGAAGATGGCAGAATCAAAAGCGAGTGTCACTTGGCAAGAGAATAAAGCTTTTATGGGCGTAGCGCCATCAGGGCATAACGTTCAGATCGACGCTGATAAAGAGAAGGGCGCAAGTCCCATGGAGCTAGTACTACTAGGACTTGGCGGCTGTGCCAGCTACGACGTGGTGTCTATCTTACAAAAATCGCGGCAACAGGTGCAGGATGTACGCTGCGAGCTGACTGCACAGCGGGCGGAAACTATCCCAGCAGTATATACAGATATCCACCTACATTTTGTGGTTAGCGGACAAGATATCGCTGAAAAACAGGTTGAAAAAGCCATTAAACTATCCGCTGATAAGTACTGCTCAGCCAGTCGTATGCTAGTCGATGGCGGCGTTAACATCACCCATGATTTTGTCATAACGACAGGCGAAGGGGCAGATGGTTAGATGATTTACCTCTTTGGTTTTATCCCTGATACTGCCGCTGCCGCAATATGGGCAATGGTGGTCGCCAGTTTATTACCGCTACTGATGGCAATAATGGCCAAGGTGTTAGGCGGCTTTGGTCTCTCGGATAACGCCCATCCGCGAGAGTTTTTGCGGCAGACTACAGGTGCTTCGGCGCGGGCGAATGCCGCTCAGCAAAACAGCTATGAGACGCTACCGGTATTTTTGGCAGCGGTTATTGTCGCGATGCTGTTCTTTGTACCACAGCCCATTATTAATACCTTAGCTTGGCTATATGTGCTTATCCGTATCGGTTATTGCGCGGCTTATATTACTAATTTGGCGACTTTTCGCTCTATTCTTTGGGTGCTATCAATGGCCTGTCCGCTAATGCTATTTTATATTGCGATTCGGATTAGCACTTAGCTTTTAAAGTCAAAGCGTTGAAATAATAAAAGCGAAAAACGGTATTTAACAGCTACCTTAATTTAGAATTTTTTATCAGCGACTCGCTTGTAAAGCGGCGATAATAGCCGCTTTATCTTTCTGCCTTTTGATCTCATTCCATAGGCTTTGTGCTTCCATATAGCCCTTAGTCAGCATGCCCAGCCACTGCTTATAACGACCAACTAGCACCACATCATTTTTTGCTTCGCCTTGCAAAAACCTAATTTGATGAGTGATTAAGTCTGACCAAAGTAGTGTCGACGTTTTCAACGATTCGTCCTTAGCTACATCTATTTTATCCACTTGCGCAATTAAATCCGGCCGCGTCACCGCCCCGCGTCCGAGCATCAAATGGCTGGTGCCTGATTGCCTGATACATAGCTGTGCTTGCTCAGTGTTCCAAATCTCACCATTAGCAATCACTGGGATATCTAGGCTATTAAAGCCTTGAATTTTCTCCCAGTAAGCAGGCGGCTTATAGCCTTGGGTCTTAGTGCGCGCATGAATGGTTAGCCAATCCGCGCCGCTCGCGTCAATCGCTCCTTTTATATCATCCATACGACTGGTATCGGTGTAGCCGAGACGTATCTTTGCTGACACAGGAATATCGCTAGGGACTGCTTGGCGTACAGCGCTAATAATCTGATACATGACTTCAGGCTCATCGAGCAGTACCGAGCCGCCGCGGTGGCTATTGACGGTCTTGGCAGGGCAGCCAAAGTTGATATCGATGGCGGGCGCGCCAAGCTCGCAAGCATAAGTGGCGTTTTCTGCCATCAGCTGCGCGTCGCTACCCAAAAGCTGTACATGAATGGGCGTGCCGGAGGCGGTCTTGGCATCATGATGTAGCTCTGGCACGTATTTATAGAATACATGCGCAGGCAAGACAGTTTGGGTGACGCGAATAAACTCACTCACCGACCAATCATAAGGACGACCTAAATCGGCGGCAATCTGCGTTAAGATTTGCCGCATTAACGGATCGGTTAGCCCCTCCATTGGAGCGAGTAGGCGGACGGGGGTATCAAACATTTTGTGTTCCTAATTAAACAAAGTTTAATAACTAAGTCACAATTTATAGATAAGACCTTTACTATATGTTTGCACTAAAATATTATTTTTTATTATCTAAATGCTACTTTATTTTTCTATAAAATTGCAATAGATCTCTTGCATAAGTCATTGCTAGCCCTGAGCTATGCTGAAGAAACCGTACAAGTAAACTTGGTAAACTAACGACTCAACGA
>NZ_JADQAL010000058.1:0-8989 GCF_022129275.1 Psychrobacter sp. Ps3 | reverse complement strand
TTGATAAACTAGTAGCTATCAGCAGTGCGCATTTGTGAATGTTCAACACGCCCTAGATATTGTTAAAATAGTGCCTTAGTATATTTATACATAAAGCAGTTTAGGATATAGCAAAGTTTGTTATAGTAGCTTGTCAAATAAGTATCGCGGTATAGGTAACGATTTTTTAGAAACAAATTTGAATGCCAAAAACGATAGTAGATGTTAATCACTAAATCCTGACAACCCCAACGGAGACTATTCATGTCGAATAAATTATTAGATCTTATCGAATCCTCAAATGCGAAATGGGTGGATTTTCGCTTTACCGATACTCGCGGTAAAGAGCAGCACATCAGCTTTCCAGCGCATAGCGTTGACGAAGAGGTGATGGAAGATGGCAAAATGTTCGACGGCTCATCCATCGCAGGCTGGAAAGGTATCGAAGCGTCAGATATGATCTTGCGCCCTGATCCAGAGACCGCTTTTGTTGATCCGTTTTTTGATGCAGTGACTGTCGTTGTGACTTGCGATATTATTGAGCCCTCAACGCTACAAGGCTATGATCGCGATCCACGCTCTATCGCACGCCGCGCTGAAGAGTACTTAAAGTCGACTGGTATTGGTGACACGGCTTACTTCGGTCCTGAGCCTGAATTCTTTGTATTTGATGATGTTAAGTGGTCAGTTGACATGTCTGGCGTTAGTCATAAGATCACGGCTGAAGAAGCGGCTTGGTCAACCAATGAGACGTACGAGTGGGGCAACATGGCGCATCGTCCACGCGTTAAGGGCGGCTACTTCCCAGTACCACCAATCGACAGCTCGCATGATATGCGTTCTGTTATGTGTGAACGTATCGAAGAGATCGTTGGTGAAGGCCGCGTAGAAGTTCATCATCATGAAGTGGCTTCTTGCCAGTCTGAGATTGGTGTTGCATTCAACACCATGGTACGTAAAGCGGATGAAGTTCAGCAGTTGAAATATGTTGTCCATAACGTTGCGCACCAGTTTGGTAAAACAGCGACCTTTATGCCAAAACCAATCGTTGGTGACAATGGTTCAGGTATGCACGTTCATATGTCAATCTCAAAGGACGGCGTAAACACATTCTCTGGTGATGAGTATGCTGGTCTGTCTGAGACAGCATTGTACTTTGTTGGTGGTATCATCAAGCACGCTCGTGCATTGAATGCAATTACCAACCCATCAACGAACAGCTATAAGCGCCTTGTGCCGCATTACGAAGCACCTATCAAGCTTGCTTATTCAGCGTCTAACCGCTCAGCGTCTATTCGTATTCCGCACGTGAGCAGTCCAAAAGCGGTACGCGTCGAAGCGCGTTTCCCAGATCCAACAGCGAACCCATACCTAGCATTTGCCGCGCTATTGATGGCAGGTCTTGACGGTATCCAAAACAAAATGCATCCAGGCGAAGCGGCTGACAAGAACTTGTATGACTTGCCACCAGAAGAAGAAGCACAAATCCCAACGGTTGCAGAGAGTCTAGATGTTGCACTACAGGCGCTAAAAGACGACCACGAGTTTTTGTTAAAAGGCGATGTGTTCACTAAAGACATGCTAGAAGCGTTTATTGCTTTGAAAGAAGAAGAAGTACAACGTCTGAACGTAACTGTGCATCCTGTTGAGTTTGATATGTACTACAGCTGCTAGTAGCTAGCTGATAAGCGCAACCAATTAAGATAAGCAAAACCAGCTAAGGTAATCTTGGCTGGTTTTTTTGTTCAGACATATTGGAGAGTCTTAAATTTATATCGTTTTTTCATCGTTTCAAAGCAATTACGGTAATGGCCTAAACAATAAAGCATAATAATAACCATCACTATTATCTAGGCTAACCGACTATGACGACTATACTGAAACAAAAATTTGTGATAAAACAATCAGCAATAAGTCTGCTGACGTTTTTTACTATAACAACGGTTGGGAGTTTTATGCTAGCGGCTCATGCGGCTCCTATTTATAAAGTCGTTGATGAGCGTACCGGGCAGGTAACCTTTACCGATAGTCCGCAGTCGTATGAGCAGCAAGCGGACAAGCAGATCAGCCAAACGGGTATCAGTACTGGCAGCACTACTAGCAATAGCAGTAGCGTTAATGCTGCTAGCGGCAACCGCGCAAATACTAGCGTAAATAATAAGCAGACCGGTCAACCGGCAGCAGTACCAAAACCGACCCTGCAAACCGCCGTCAATTACCAGTTGACTATGATTGAGCCTAAAGCTGAGCGCGCTTATCAGCGTCCAGGACAAATTATCACCGTGAATTTACAACTGAGCCCAGCGCTGCAAGCCGGTGATAGCATCAGTATCTATCTAGATGATACTTTGATCTCGCAAGGCATAACCGCATCTATCGCTACAATCGACCTCAACCCAGGAGAGCATACGATTCAGGCGATAATAAAAAATAGCGCAGGACAGATTATCAATCGAATTAGCCGCAGTGTTTATGTCATTCAAAACACGGCAATATTAAGACAAAAACAGCAGCTTGCGCAGCAGCTGCAAGCCTATCAGCAACTGCCTTGGCAACAAAAACTGTTACTGAAACTTCGTCAAAAAGAGAGTATCAATAACGATAGCCAATAAGTTACTGGGCTGAAGTGTGCTGAACTGAAGTGAACTGGGTTTTATTTTCTTATTCAATTTAATTGTCAGGGCGGCTATCATTGAACTACTCATTAATGGTGTGCTATTATTCTTAATAAATCTATCGTGGGTTTAATTGATTGGTCATGTTATTTTTATAATGAATATCGTGACCAATCTTGCAACTTCCAGCACGATATAAAATAATACTGGTAAAGCGCATGAGCTGGTACTCCGACACTCTCATTTGTGCCTAATTTGTTTGTCAAAATATATAATGACAATCCTTATTACTTATTGTCGGAGTTGCAGGAGTTCACCATGCCCACCAGCTCTCACTCGGCAGCTACCCAGTATAGCTGCTCTTCTATATATACTCGCCACTACCAGCCGCGTCATCTGCTAGCTTTGCAAATCATTCAGCAAATACATCAGCTTAAGCTGCGCCCACAACACATCACCCGCATGCTCGGTTATCCGTCCAAGCATACTCTACCTGCCTGCGAGCGCTTGCGGCACGTATTGTCGAACCCCTATTTAGGGCTAGATGGCAGTTATATTGATGGGCGCTTTACAGCGCAGGAGTTTTTAGCCAAGCTGTTCTTTACGGTACAGATCGACTATGAGACAGTCGAAGATGACCTAGCTCACATTCATTATCAACTAAGTATTGAGGCTGATAAGAGAGCGAATACTGACAGTGAAACGGATACTGACAGTGAAACGGATACTGACAGTAGAGTAGATACTGATAATTTGCAGCAGAAGTGCTCAAGGGTAGAGCTAAAGACTGACTATAGTTAAGCCCACTGAAAGCAAGTTAAGTGGGCTTGAAGTATAGAGTAAGAAGGGATGCACTTGACTGCGAACTAAACAATTGGCTGACTAATCAGTCACTTAGTAGCTGACCATAGGTTCGGTGCTAGGGATAGTACTTGCTATGTTAATTCGATCGGCGGTAGCGGAATCAGTTATAGAGAGCGAGATAGGGGCGGGCATAGCTGGAGTCAGCACTTGTCCGCGGCAAACATCATCGCTTGGATCTAAGGATTTGTACTGCTCATAATAGCTGACTGCCAGCTCTTGCATCGCTAGACTAGCGGCTGAGTCATTGGCGTTGACAAAGGTTTCGCGCGCTTGCTCAAGCCAGCGATCCGCCATACGAAAGTGAGAGCCTGAGCTACGAAACCCATGCTCGCAGTGGTCGGCGGCAGCCCACACTAAACTGACCTCACTAAAAGCAAGCTCGCGCGGCGCACTAGCGATACCGCCGCTATTTTTGAGGGCGCTAATATTGGCCCAAAGATCAGGGCGCATCAGTGCTGAGGTCTCAGGAATATCAGTCATCAAATCTAGCTTATCTTCGCGGCCCTCTTGTAAAGCCTGTAAAATCATTTGTGCATCATTAAAAGCGTAGTCACCAGCGGCAGTCGTGCTATTAATACTGTCTTCGTGATTGGCATAATTGAGCCAAGCCTGCGCCTTATAAGCAAAGTACTGCTGCTCGGCGTTCATGCTAGCGAGCTGATACTCTTTTAGCTGTAACTGCATACAAGCGATTGCGCGTTGGCGAGGACTTTGGAAGGTGGTATAGCGAGACGCTGGCTCATTATTATCAGCGTTATCGTTGCAGTAGTTAGCAGTTGTTACTGGACTGATCTTCGCGTTTTCATTGAGCGAGATAGACGCTTGTGCGGAGGTAAGGGTAGTCAGTCCTAGTGCTAGTAGTAGTGAGGATGACAAGCTTACTGAGAGCATCGCTGCTCTCAAAGGTGGGCGTTTATTTACTATAGTAGTCATAGAGCAGACCTTAAATTAAGGTAAAAGTAATGTTAGATGGCTTATAAGGTAGAGTTAGGATCTAAGCGTGGGTTAGTGCTCGTATCATTACCTTTAAATAAGTCTTCGTCAAACTTAAATCGTAATCTAAAGTAAGCGCCCTGCTGAGTCGTGTCGTCATAAGCGATGTCGTCATCTTCAAAGCCCATAAAGTTATAGCCAAGTGATAACCAGAGGTTAGTCATCGGGCTGTAGCCAACTTCAGCGCCAAGCATGTAGAACATGTCATCGGCTTGCTCATTCCAGTAAGTACCTGCCTGTAGGCCAATATCCCAGCGCTCAGTTAAGTCGTATATACCACGACCATATAGAGCATGGGCAGTGTTATCGCTACTGATGCCATCAGCACTAAATTTAGTATATTTACCGGCATAACGACCAGACAAGGTAAGCGGGCGAGTTGGGTGATAGTTACCATTCCATGACCAGATAATCGCATCTTTTTGATAGGTATCGTTGCTAATATTATTATCGTCTAAACGATATTCAAGTTTGGCGAGCATATCGAGCTGATTACTATCATAGTCACGATAAGCTGCGCCTAACTGGAAACGATTGATAGTACGATCACCATCATCATAATCTACTTGTGAGTAGATGTCTTTAGCAAGCAAAGTTATCTCATCAGTGTAGCGGTAAGCAATACCAGCGCTACCGAGTAGCGTATCGCTAGTCTCGCCCCAACGTTTCTCTAAGCGTCCTGAGGCCTTGTAGTTCTCTTGTGCTAAATATTCAACTCCAACACCAGCTGCAGTCGCTGTATTGTTCTCTTCGCCTTCTAAAGACTCAACACGCTCAAATAAGGTGCTTAGGGTCAAGCCTTCTTGCACGTACCATTTGTTTTTGAGGCCAATAGCCGCTTCAGCTTCACGAGCACTGATCGCATCGCGCATACGGTATTCGCTATAGACCTTACCATCTTTCATGTAGTTGGCATCAAGCCCGATGACGGTGCGTTGACGCTCTTCGGTATCGTCAAGGCCGTAGCTGCCAGATAGGCTGTTGATTAAGTCATGACGCGCGTACAATCGACCCAAGCTGCCGATAGGGGTTTCGCCGCCGATGGACGTGGCGTTACGAGAGCTGTTTTCGATATCTTGCTCATACTCTGCAAATACCAAGCTATTATTTAGCTTGGGCAGGCGAGAGGTAATACGAGCACTAACCGTTGTGCCTTCGATGTCTTTATCCGCATTGCTAACACCATTCAGTGCTGACTGGTTGATAATGTCATCGTTAAATAACGTATCGTCAGTGACGTCTACGACATCTGTGGCAGCTTGAGTGTTGCGTGAAGCGGCAGTAGCATCTTGCTTGTAGTAGCGTACGCCAATCTCACCGACGACATTTTCACTCAGACGCTGCTCAATACTGGCTTGTACACCTTCACGGCTCGCTTCGGTAGTATGGTCTTTAGTACGCACGCCTTCTAGTTTAAGCGCGGTCTTTTTATCATTGATGAGATGCGCAACCTCAAAGCCTGACTCTTGACGACCAGCAGTCTGCGGAGAAGCACCAGTGACAAAGCCTTCATCTGTATCATTATAATACGCTTTGGCGCGAGTGTTTTTCTTGTCATCATAATCCAGCTCTACGCGTAGCGCATCGCCGTCAGCGTCTTGAATATCTAGTTTTTCAGCATTGATCTGATTGCTAGGCTGGAAGTTTGGATTATCAGCCTTATTCATTGCATATTCAGCGACCAGCTTTAGCTTGTCATTCATCTTGATAACGGTATTAACACTAGCAAGCTGTTCTTTATTAAGCGGATCATCACTATTGACATAGCTGCCGCCGATAGCGACTTTATCCGTGAGCTGATGCTTAATGGCTACGCCGCCAACCAAATAATCGTCACCACCTTCGTCGACTTCTACCGTGACGCGTAAATAGATAGGATTACCCGCTAAGTCTTGGCTAGCGATAGGCGATTTCAAAAATAAGCTGCGGCTGATTGGGTCAATCTCATAATCCGCAAAACGCGTGAGGGTCTCACGGTTGACGATTAAGCCAGGGTTATTACGGTCGCGAGTGATCACTTCGATAGTTTCAGAGTTCTCTAACACGGCATCGAAGTCTTCAGCTAATGGGTAGGGACCTGAGATACCTAAACCGCGAGTTTCATTAACGCGCTGTGACGTGCTGGTCTCAGCGGCAAAGGCAGTCACACGCGTATTATCATCTTCATACTGGGCTTTTAGGCCTGTCAAAGTACGGTTGTACTGACCAAGCTTGATGCCTTCATCATTATCAATTTGAGTTTTTAGATCGCCGTACATGGCGAACGAGCGGCCTTTATCAACGCGCACATAGAGCTTGCTGGTTGACTGCGCGTCAAAACCTTTGGCTGAAGAGTCGCCGTAGACCGGATAGTACTCACCAGGCTCGATATCACGGAACAGGCGCTCGCCTTTTTTATCGCTGTCATAAGCGAGCGTTAATAGATAATCACCGCGTACTTTGCCTTTTAGGAACATAGCGGCGCGGCCTGAAGCGGCATAATCGTCATTACCTGAGACTTCATGAAGCTCTTCTTCAAAAGCACCTTGAGCATCAGTGATTTGACCGCCATCAAAGTCTTTAAGCGAGATCGCACCTTCGACAATACCGACCGCGATCAGCGGACGTAGCTGCGCGGTAAACTGTAGCGGAATCACTTGTTTTCTGCTACCGGTATCGATGACCAGCTCGCCTTTACCCGGTACGCTTGGCGCGGTGACGGGTATCAGTAGCTCACCACCATTGACGGTAATCTGGGTGCCTGCCGCTTCTTTACTACCGTCTTTTAGGTTGATACTGCCGATATTGGTATCGATAGTAATCGGCGTAGAAGCGACATAAGGACGACCATCACGATCCTTTAGGCTGATGACGATTTGATATTCACTCATGCCATCGGCTGGGACTAAGCTATCTTGAGTACGATAGTCAATCGCTTGCAAGCTATCGGGCGTCAAGACGTTGATCGTCTGCTCAGAGATGACTTTGCCATTGACGTCAGTTGCCACGCCGCGCAAGGTGTTGCTGCCGCGCTTCAAATCAACCGCGTAATAGTCAAAAGCGGTTACTTTTTGCTTTTCTTGCTCGGCGGTTTTACCGATTTGCTGCTCTGATACGGCTTTGCCATTAGCATAAAGGGTAAAGCTGCTGCCTAGTGGCGCTTGTACTTGTACCATTTGCTTATAGCTGCTGGCCTTCGCTTAGATTAATAAAGGCAACATCGTTATTAGCAACCTCTTTTAGAAACTCTTCGAGTACTTTTCCTTTCGGTTGAGTGATAGTATTGACTTTTAGGTCGATACGTTCGTTAGCTGGACTGACCATCTCATTGACGATAGCTGAATCACATTGGATACCTTGATCTAGCGCGTCGTTAGACTTACAGCCGCTGGCATCGACGTTGTCATCGTAATCGCGATCGTAGATAGGCTCTAGATCTAGCTTGCTCTTAATCGCTTGCTCAAGCGCGTTATTTTTTGCGCTGATAGACTTACTACGAGCGATGAGCTCTTCGTTTAGACGCTCAGTGCTATCACCCATACCGCCGACGATACCGAAATCGGCACGGTGCAGTTCGCCATATTTCAAATCGACGAAACGGCTACCAGCATCGCCAGTATTACGGTTGCTTTGAATCACTAGTTCTGTAGCGTTTGGAATAGTGGTGCGATCGACTTTTAACACGTGCGTCTTAGCGCTGACGCCATAGAAGTTATACTTACCTTCAGGGTCGGTGACGATGAAGTTGCCGTTTTCCATATAGATGCGCACGCCTGCGACGCCAAGCTCGCCGTCTTCTTTTTGCTGGATGCCGTCACGGTTGATATCGTGGTAGACCTTACCGATGATGATACCGTCAGTGTTCATCACGCCGCGCTCAACCTCAATCTGCCACTGCGCTTCTCTTGAAACAATACTTTGGCCTTGCTCGTTATTGGCTACAGCGATAGCGCGGTTGATACCGTCGCCGCCTAGTGCAGAAGCACCGACCAATACGCGATAAGTGATCTCTTTAGTCTCATTAGCGCCCAAGTTACCTAAATTAAGGACTTGATATTTTCCTTCAGCTCTAAATTCAGTGCTCTGAGACTGATTGATATCGACACCGTTGTCGGTATTGTTTTTATCGATACGAACGCTGTTCGATACCATGTCAAAGCCACGAGGTAAGGCGTCTTTTAGCTCGACATCATAAGCGGTCAATGTATCGTCATCTAACGTCTGAATCAGATTGTCACTAGGGATAGGATTGGCGTTATTTTGAGTAGAGGCAATGAGTTGATACTTACCAGTGTTTTCCCCCGTTTCTATAGCTTTAAGTGAGTAGCTATCCTTAGTCTTAGATGAAGTGACCGTAACCCATGCTTGATCGCGCACATTGCGCTGCACATTACACTGAGCAAAGCTGGTCTCAATATAGACATCATTGCCAACTTGTGAAGTATCTTTAATCTGGCTATATGCCTCGTCGGTAAAGTCAATCTGAGGTTTAACAATAATTAAACTAGGGGCTGTAGTAGATAAGGATTAAATATCACACCATTTTCTCAAGGTTTTCA
>NZ_JADQAL010000057.1:0-9289 GCF_022129275.1 Psychrobacter sp. Ps3 | reverse complement strand
TAAACTAGTAGCGATCAGCAGTGCGCATTTGTGAATGTTCAACACGCCCTAATACTATTAATATTTAACCGTTTTATTATGAAAAAGCCCTCAGCAGTACGCCGCTCGCAAGCCCAAAAAGTAAAAACCCAAAGAACTAAAGCTTCAAAACCAAAGGGCGGTAAAGCAAAAGATAGTACATCAAGATCGCAACAAGCGGCCGGCCATGTCCGCATCATCGGTGGCCAGTTTAAGCGGCGTAACATCACCTTTATCGATGGTGAGGGCCTGCGTCCGACGCCAGATCGCCTGCGTGAAACGCTATTTAATTGGCTACTCGCTGACATTCATAGCGCGCGCGTATTAGATAGCTGTGCAGGTAGCGGCGTCTTAGGCTTTGAAGCTTTATCTCGCGGCGCTACGCATTGCACTTTTATTGAAGCCAACCCAGCACAAGCAAAACTGCTAGCACAAAGCGCTGAACAGCTACGTTTAGAGGCGGATAGCTTTATTATAAAGTCTGGTAAAGCTGAGCTATTATTGCAGCAAGACCAGGATATTAACCAGCCGTTTGATATTGTCTTTATCGATCCGCCATACGCAGACGATCTGTGGCAGCCTATCTTGAAGACGCTTATAGAGCAAGACTTACTCACTCCGAGCACGCTCATCTATTTAGAAGCCGATAAAGACTTAACGACTCAATTGGCGCAATTGGCCGAAACCCTCAATGAGAATAGTAATTTGCAGCCAATCACTGGCTTTGAGTGTCTAAAACAAAACAAAGTAGGACAAGTTGTCGCTGGACTTTATCAGCTGTCAACGTCATAATTATCTCACTGCTTTTTACGATTAGACTTAACCCCTCATCATCAAATAATGATAAGGTATCGAGTGCTTTATCGCTGAAAAGTACAAAACCCGTAAAAACCTGCTAAATACGACTGTTTAATGTAATGCAGGAGAAAATAAACCCCATTGGCGCTTGCAAGCCGAAGCGCTACTGCTTATAATGTGCAGTCTGTTTTTTGAGAGCCCCGTTCCCAGCTAAACTCTCAACGAATTCTAAATTTAAGGTTTTATCATGAAAACACTTAGTGCAAAACCAGCTGAAGTGACCCATGACTGGTATGTTGTCGATGCTGACGGCAAAACCCTTGGTCGCTTAGCCACGCAAATCGCTACTCGCTTACGTGGCAAGCACAAAACGTCTTATACCCCGCACGTTGATACTGGTGACTTCATTGTCGTCATCAATGCAGATAAAGTCGCGGTAACGGGCAAAAAAGCACAAGATAAAAAGTACTATCGCCACAGTGGTTACCCAGGTGGTATTAAAGAAACCAACTTCAACAAGCTGATTGCACATAAGCCTGAAGATGTTCTACACAAAGCAGTTAAGGGTATGCTTCCTAAAGGCCCTCTTGGCTATGCGATGATCAAGAAGCTGAAACTATATGCGGGTACAGAGCATCCACATGAAGCTCAGCAACCTAAAGAACTAGACATCTAAGGATAATTTTATGGAACGCAATTACGGAACTGGTCGCCGCAAGACGTCTACCGCTCGTGTCTTTTTAGCGAAAGGTACTGGTAGCATCAATGTCAACGGTAAACCACTTGATGAATACTTCAGCCGTGAAACTTCACGTATGGTTGTTCGTCAGCCATTAGAGCTACTTGAATCACCTAATGATTACGACCTTTACATCACTGTAAAAGGCGGCGGTATCAGTGGTCAAGCAGGCGCGATTCGCCACGGTATCACTCGTGCCCTAATCGAGCTTGACGAAACTAATAAGCCTGCCCTAAAAGCAGCTGGTTTTGTAACTCGTGATTCACGTCAAGTTGAACGTAAGAAAGTTGGTCTACGTAAAGCACGTAAGCGCCCACAATTCTCAAAACGTTAATCGAAGCTATGGCTTGTTGGCTTGCTACTCTATTTCTCGTCAGATATTGGTAAGAGTAGCCGCTAATCTAAGCTTAGTTTTGCAAAACCTTATAAGTGGCTCGCTGCTTATAAGGTTTTTTTATGCCTGACGGTTTATACATTGTAATCAACGATGTAAATAAATTATTGGGCTCAAACACAGGCTTATACTTGCTACCAGCAAAACTTATCTTGTAAAGCAAGCTTATCTACCCCATCATAGTAGCACCTTTTATTATAGTACCTTCTTATGAAAGCGCCCGAACAATACGATCCTAGCAAAGCCGATAACCAAACCTCTACCGCACCAAATAGCGTCTCTAATAAGCAAGCAAAATCGCCTGCTCTGCCGGCAGGTACCCCTATGATTACTGAGACGCAAAAGAAAACTGCCCAAGCCGAGAAAAGGCCTTTTGAATGGCATTTTTTATTGCCGAAGTACTGGGGTATTTGGCTAGTATTAGCGCTAGTATTGCCGATGATTTATTTACCGCTACGTTATCAGTTTTGGCTCGGTCGTAAGCTCGGTGTTTTGATTTACAAGCTAGCAGGTTCGCGGCGTCGTGACACGCTGATTAATTTAAGTCTGGCTTTTCCAGAGAAGCCGGAAGCGGAGCGCGAGCTGATGGCAAAGCAAGTCTTTGTCAATCAAGGCGTCGGAGTGTTTGAAACCTTATGTGCTTGGTTCCGTCCTAATGTATTTACCCGTACGGTATCGATATCGGGTTTGCAGCACTTAGTCAACGCCCAAAACGAAGGGCGTGCGGTAATTTTACTGGGCGCGCACTATACGATGCTCGATTTGGGCGGTCTACTTTGTACGCAGTTTTTTGCCGCCGACTGTATGTACCGCGCGCAAAATAACGCGCTGCTTGATTGGTTTATTTATAATGGTCGCACCAATATCTTTGGCAAGCAGATCTCTAGTCGTGATATGCGCAGCTTGGTCGATTCTATTAATAAAAGCCATGTGATTTGGTACTCACCCGATCAAGACTATGGCCTCAAGCAAGGGGTTATGGCGCCCTTTTTTGGTGTACCTGCGGCGACCATTACGATGGCACGGCGTTTGGCTAAGCTAGGTAGTAAAACCCATCCGCCAGCAGTAATGGCCCTGCATACCTATCGGCAAACCCCAGATAATCTGCCGCGCGGTAAGCGCCCACATTATCATCTAACAATCACACCAAAGCTTGAGAACTATCCGAGTCGTGATGAAGTCGCTGATGCCACGCGAGTCAATGAAATACTAGAGAGCCTCATTCGTATTGATCCCACTCAGTGGATGTGGTTTCATCGGCGCTATAAGCATGGTCCTAACGGCCGCCGCGATATTTATAAGTAATAGGCTAAATAAACTGCTCTTCAGTTATTCGAGCATAAAAATCGCCGATAAATTTGTTATACTCTGCGGTTATGATTTAGCACCTAAACGCCTATACACCATAATTTAAAAAACACTGTAATGGATATTTTATGAGCGATAACTCTAATTCGGACGCTTCAAAACAAAGCAAACGCATCCTTACCGGTATAAAACCCACCGGTATTCCCCACTTAGGTAACTATGTTGGTGCCATTCGTCCTGCGATTGAGTCCATTCAGAATAGTGACGATGAAGCGTTTTTTTTCTTAGCCGATTATCACGGTATTATTGGCTGTTATGATCCTGCTATCATTCATGAATCAACTAAAACCATCGCCGCCACTTGGATCGCTTGCGGTCTTGATCCTGAGCGCGTAACCTTTTATCGTCAATCCGATGTACCAGAGATTACCGAGCTGGCTTGGATCTTAAACTGCTCTTGCGCTAAAGGTCTGATGAACCGCGCACATGCTTATAAAGCTGCAGTCGATATTAATGCTGAGAAACCAGACGTCGATCCTGATCAAGGCATTACTATGGGTCTATTTGGCTATCCGGTGCTGATGGCGGCTGACATCTTGATGTTCAATGCCACTCACGTTCCTGTAGGCCGTGACCAGATCCAACATATTGAGATGGCACGCGATATCGCTGGTACTTTCAATCATAGATATAAGCCACTATTTACCTTACCAAGCGCAGTAGTCGATGATGACACTCCACTACTGACGGGCCTTGACGGCCGTAAAATGAGCAAGAGCTACAGTAATACTATTCCGCTGTTTGGCGAAACCAATCCGCAAGTGAGATCAGAGAAGCAAATGCATAAAGCCATTATGAAGATTGTGACTAACTCACAGCTGCCTGATGAGCCAAAAGACGCGGACGATTCGGCTATCTTTGAGATATACAAAGCCTTTGCTACTCCTGCTGAGATCGCTGATATGCGCGCGCAATTTGCTACAGGTATTGGCTGGGGCGATGCCAAACAAGCGCTCTTTGATAAGATTAATAATGAGATTGCCCCGTTCCGCGCGCGTTATGAAGAGCTGATGGCTAATCCAAAAGAGTTAGAAGAAATCTTGCAAATGGGCGCAGACAAAGCTCGCCGTCATAGCCGTAAACAGCTTGATAAAACGCGGCGCGCTATCGGTATTCGCCCGCTAGCTAAACTCAAATAATCCGTTAGCTAGTCAGATTAAGATGCCTTCAACGATTAGCATAGCGCCTGATGCTACCTCTGATTTAGCTGACCAGGCGTCAACTGATATGCTTGATGCCGCTCTGCGCATTTATCAAACGCCAGTAGCAAACCTGCCTGAGGACTTATATGTACCGCCTGGGGCTTTTGCTATTTGGCTTGAGCAGTTCGCAGGGCCGTTAGATTTTTTGTTGTATCTCGTCAAAAAAAACAACGTCGATCTAACCCAGATGGATATTTTGCCGATCACTGAGCAGTATTTGGCTTATATTGGCGAGCTTGATAGTGATCATTTTGAGCTCGCTGGTGATTATCTACTGATGGCCTCAACCTTGATTGCGATCAAGACAGAGCTGCTGCTACCAAAACCGCAAACCCCAACTGATGAGCGCGACCCAAAAGCGGAGCTGATTGAACGCTTAGAATCTTACGCGCAAATCAAAGAAGCAAGCCGGCGTTTAGATAGCTTAGTTCGTCTTGAGCGCGATGTGTTCTTAGCTATGGTCAGTTTGCCAAGTACGGATGTCATGCAAGCTGAGCTACCTAGCTACTCACCTACTCTACTGATCGATAGCTTATTTAAAATGCAACTGCAGCCTGATTATCAAATGCATAACATCAAAGTCGACGCGGTGCCCCTATCTGATCGAATCGCTAGCATTAGTCGCCAACTAAGTACTGGTAGTGCTCGCTCCTTTTATCAACTGTTAGATAAGTCGCAAGGCAGAGTCGGCGCAGTAGTGAGTTTTGTAGCGGTGTTAGAGCTCATGAAAAGACAGTTAGTAGGCGTAGTTAGTAGCGATGTAGAAGCTGATAAAGAGACTAGCCAGATAAACTCGTTAACTTTGCAATGGTTGCTGTAGTGTTCGCCATTGGCGTTTAATTCATTCGTAAATAGAACAGACATGATAAAAAATAACGATATCGCTAATACTAAAGAGCATAGCCTACAAATAGAGGTGCTCCTGCACGCCTCAGATGCACCACTGACTGATAAGGCTCTACGCAAGCATCTGTCTGTGTCTGCCAAGGAATTAGAGCAAGCATTAGCGGAATTACAACAGCGCTTAGCTTCTAGTGTGTTAAGACTTCATAAAACCGCTAGCGGCTACCGTTTGCAAATCGCTGATGACTATAGCGCGCTCATTCAGCGTGTGTTTCCACAGCGGCAACAGCGTCTTAGCCAGGCGCTACTTGAGACGCTAAGCGTCATTGCCTATAAGCAGCCGGTCACTCGTAGCGATATTGAGTATGTGCGCGGCGTGACGTTATCTAGTAGCCTATTAAGACAGCTGTTTGATAAAGGTTGGATTATGGAAGAGGGCTATAAAGACACTTTAGGACGTCCAGCGCTATTGCATACTACCCCGCAGTTTCTGGACGCTTTTGGATTGACAACTTTGGACGAGCTGCCACCGATGCCGGATTTGTCCGCAATAAACGACGCGGTTTGACATTACCCTTGAACCGGCTCATAGTCGCCTCTCCTTCTGCACATATACCGTGCATGCCAATCACCATCTTCACCGTCTTAATTAATATAATGAGATCCAACCACAGCGTTCGGTTATCCACGTACCAAGTATCAAGCTCAAAGCGCTTTTGCCAACTAATACTATTGCGGCCGTTCACTTGCGCGTAACCTGTTAAGCCTGGAAGGACTAAGTGCCGGCGAAACTGTTCTGGGCTATATAGAGGCATATATTCCATAAGCTGAGGGCGCGGACCTACTATACTCATCTCACCTCTAAGCACATTCCATAGCTGCGGCAGCTCATCAAGACTAGTTGCTCGAAGCTTCTTACCAAAGTCAGTTAACCGATACTCATCAGCTAATAGCTTGCCTTGGGCATCTCTTTCATCACTCATCGTGCGAAACTTATAAATTTTAAAGGGTTTACCATTGAGGCCGGACCGAGTTTGACGAAATATAACCGGCGATCCAAAATTTCTCTTAACCTTGTATGCTACCAACAGATACACAGGTAACAGTAAAATTAAGACCGTGAGCGCAAGACTGAAATCGAGGGTTCTTTTAAACATATTATGACCTCACCAGTTTTTGACATCTCCTAAAGCCGTCATACCTCTTTTTTAATCAGCTATATCAGGACATGTAAGTATAAATTTAACGGGCAATTAGATTGGATTATTCTTCAAGCGATGACTCATAATTTCGCTATATAATGAACACCTAACCTAAGCCCATCTCCGCTATCATCTGAGTGTTTACTTTTTTGACGTCATACTTATCTACCGCAATGTTTCTAGAAGCCAATCCCATTTGCTCACATAGATTAGGATGTTCTATAAACTGGCGCATAGCATCTGTTAATTCATTAATCGCTTGCACAGGAACTAAATAACCATTTTTACCGGAGACCACTGTTTCTCTACAGCCAGGCGCATCGGTAGTAATAATTGCTCGCCCCATAGACATGGCTTCTAACACCGAGCGTGAAGTGCCCTCGCGATAAGATGGCAATACATAGACCGAGCTTGCTGCTATAGCAGGACGGACATCTTTAAGCTCGCCCCAATAGATGATGTCGCCTTCTGCTATCCATCCATCTAATTGTGCTTTTTCAATGGCTGCTGGGTTTTCGTCCATCGAACCTACTAGATGAAACTCAGCATCTGGATATTCTTTTTTTATCTGCTTAGCGGCCTCAACGTATTCCACTATGCCTTTATCTTTAAGCAGTCTTGCAATTAATAAGAAAGACAGCTTAACGTTACCTGACTCATCTTTAGGTAAGGGCATTACCTTAAAGTCAGATAGATCAACTCCTGAGCCATTCACCACTACTGTTGGAATAATTGGCTTAAATACATTTAGTTTTTTTAGTAGGTTTAAGTCATCTTTATTCTGAAAAAATATTTTAGAAGCTCTTGCTAATGCTTGTTGGTACAGCGTATGGACAAACCTCTGAAATACGCTGCGTTTGTTGGTCTCTTCTACTTGCTGAAAGGTATACCCTAAGCCTGATATCAGCACAAAACGATAAGGTACTTTGGCAAGCCATGCGGCTAATGTTCCGTACACTACAGGTTTGATGGTGTAAGCAAGTACATATTGTGGTTTGATTTTATTTAAAATCTGATAACTGGCCAAAAGCGTTTTTATGTCTTTTACTGGATTAGTTCCAACCGGTTGCATAGCGATCTGATGGACGTGATAACCGAGATCTTTGAGCGTATTATGATCTGTAACATAGTCCTCTAATGCAGGAGCAACGACATGTATCTCATACCCTAGCTGAGCAATAGACGCCAAAAGCTTGCCTCTGAAATTTAAGACATGAGGCAAATAGTTGGCAAATATTAAGAACTTTTTGATAGTAGTCATAATGTCTCCAACTTAGTTTCGAGTCATATTAAAATGAGTTTCGTGAATGTCATTATTAAAACCAATAAAATAAAACGCATCTCAGCATTTATATTCGTAAATCCATATATTCGAATATATAAATATAATATAGGCGATATTTTTAGGGATTACAATAGATAAAGACATAAATAATATTTCTATTTATGTCTTAAAAGGTGGTAGTTAGAAGCTTTTAAGAGTCAGGGCTTTGTTCAGCAGGGGTTTTACTTTGGAATAAAGTGCTGATTTCACAGTCAGCGCAGACGAATAAAACATATATCACGACAAAAGGATATCTATAGCGAACGGCCGTACCATAGTTGAACACCACCAACCCATATACCGACATAGATAACACTAAAAACAGTAACCAAAATGCCAGTTTATCAGGCCTTTTGAACAAAGCTTGCTTTGTGATTAAATATAAAATGAACAAGATGAATAAGTTTTCAATAGACTGGATGAGAGGTAGAAGACCGCGCGCCTCCCAGATAAAGGGTTTAAACAATAAGTATAAGCCTGAGGTAAAGCCTTCAACGACGAACTCTCCTGCTCCAGATATGAGGCTGATCTCTTCGGCCCTGCCACCATCTTCAACGTACATAGCGACCCTAAACTTATTGACCAAAGGTATGGCTAGAGGCGCAGAGAGCAGCAAAGCGGCGAAAGTAATCGCTCCAATGATTGATGCTTTCGCCAATCCCATGCCCTTTTTTGCGACGTTAAAAACAAAGTACATTAAAACTATAGGTCCCAAAATATAGAAGTTTTGAAACTTGATTAAATAAACTGGGACGGTACAAAGTGCACTTTTAAAAATCTTAGACTCACGAGCAAAAACTATGGCTAAAACCATAAAGAAAAATATTGGTGTTTCTCGTAAGCTCAAAGCAGTATACAAAGCAACACTAGGAAACAGCAGATAGAACCATATAGAGACTTTGGTAAAGATATTCTTGACATACAAGACAAAGAATAAAACGATATAAAGAAAAGTGTTGTAAAATCCTAAACTAATAGCAGAAACAGGCGTAGGAAATGGCATGAGGGCGAAAAACGCGCTCGCCTGCAATACGTTTTCACCACTTGTTAGCGCCTCCATGATGCCCAGCTCACCAGATCTTATCGCATTGACTCCGCGCCAGTACCTAAATTGATCGCCCATATAAGAGGTGCTAAACAGCACATCATTTAAGACAAAAGGCAGCAAACAGTGTAAGGCTAGAATGACTTGATAATTAGAAGGAAGCTTAAACTTATAGCCAGCAATCACAATCAATAACAAACACATCAAAAAACTAGGCAAATCAAAAAGCCTAATCCCCAAAAATCCATATGAATAAATCCAGTTCAGGTCTGTCATTAGATTTTCTCTAGGTTGTTTTATAACTTAGATTAACACACCAAGTGCAACGCTAATTAATATTATAGAACGCCTGCATA
>NZ_JADQAL010000056.1:0-9446 GCF_022129275.1 Psychrobacter sp. Ps3 | reverse complement strand
CTAAAAAATAGTCTCTGTCAGTGCCATGGTCGAATGTTCAACACGCCCTAATAAATACTAGACTTTTTGCCGTCGTCGCAGCCACCGTGGCACTCGAGTAGTAGTACCGTTAAGTAGCGCATTAAATAGCGCGGCGAGTAAGATAAGCATGACGCCTAAATACTGAACAAGGCTAAGCGACTGGTTCAATAATAAAATCGCTAAGGCAATAGCAGTCAGCGGCTCGAAAATAGTAAACACCGAAGCGCGAGAAGCGGGTAGTTTTTCTAGCGCTTTCATATATAAGGCAAACGGCACGACCGTACCAATCAGTGCGAGCCCTAATGCGTAGCCTAAGCTCAATACAGGCAAGCTCAATAACTTGCTATAAGTATGATAAGTCTCAGGTAATAATAACAGTACGCTGGCGCTAATCACGATAGAGGTAAAAAACACTAAGGGAGCCGGATGCGCGTAGTGCATAGCGCGTTTGCCAAGCACACCATATAACGAATAACACACCCCTGCTAATAGTCCTAACCCTATACCCCAGTTGACTTGCGCGCCATCTCCTGCCATCGTCAGACCTACTCCAAATACTGCAACTAAGGCAAGTAGCGCTGCTTGCCGAGTGATAGACTCATTCAAAAAAATAGCGGCAAACAACAAGCTAAAGACAGGCGCGGTATAAAGTAGCGCCACTGCCGCACCAGCACCAACATAGGAAACAGCAAAGAAGTAACATAGCGACATACCCAGTACGCCAATCAGCGATTGCAATGCCAAGCCGCCCCATTGTTTGGCGCTAAGCTTGAGCAGCTGCGGGTATAGTTTGGGCAGCATAAAAAGAACAATTAACGCCGCGGTCACGATACGCAAGATAGTCACCTGCCAGCCACTAAAGCCTAATTGGTTCAGATAGGTTGAGAATATCCCAAGCGTACCCCAGCAGACTGCAGCGGTGATAATTTGGATCGTACCTAACCACTGTCCTGATCCTCGTATCGATCCTTGCTCTGTCAGTAAATTGCTCTGTGTCATACCTTAGTCTCTTAAACACTAATACAAATTTGGGTAGATGACGTCTATCAGATAACGCTATAAAGGGATGCCTTACATATAAAAAGACAACCCTGTAAGGGCTGTCTTATCTAGACGCGCACGGACTGTATAGTCGATACACTATAAAAGTGTCATAGCGCTACTGGAATGAATTTTGCGCAGCCTCTTGGAACGCAGCACGTAAGTAAAATTTATACCAGTAGCGCGTTTAAATCCATAACAGTTTTACATTCAGCTAACTATATCTAGCTTTATGGTGTCTGAATGAAGTAGGTATAAAGCTAATCGTTCAGTACCGACATCTAAACCTGTTCTTGCTCTACTCGTTGCGCTTTAGGGACAGGTTGCTCGTTTTCGATCTCAATCGTGACGCCCCAATCATCAATATTTAACTCATGGCAGTTATTGCCAGGGCCGTTGATGCGATCGACGACTAAGAAGTCGCAATCAGCACCTAGCGCTAGTAGTGGGTGGTGCCAGACATTTCTATCGTATTGCACTCCTTGATGCGACTTGGCATAAAACACGGTCAAATCTTCAGCTGATTTTGGCGGCTCGCCTGCAGGGGCCACGACTACGACGTAGTCTCGGCCATTCATGGAAAAGAAGGCTTGCGTGCCAAAAGGATGATATTCCATCACGGATAACCTGATAGGGTGGTCGCGCTTTTTGGCCCGAAAAATACTTAGGCCAACTTCACCGCCATC
This sequence comes from Psychrobacter sp. Ps3, assembly GCF_022129275.1. NCBI lineage: Bacteria > Pseudomonadati > Pseudomonadota > Gammaproteobacteria > Moraxellales > Moraxellaceae > Psychrobacter > Psychrobacter sp. Ps3. The sequence continues at coordinate 7,698 of NZ_JADQAL010000056.1, read as the reverse complement.
TAGCGCTACTTTGGTAATAGCGTGATGACGACAAGCATAACCTTGGTTGATATGGTAACAATTATCAGGCGTTTGTTGCTCATCATCATAAGGTTCAATCACCGTGCCATAGGGAGCAAACTCAGCTTTAGTTAAAGGTTTTGCAACGATCGTAGTACTCATGACTTTGCCTTACTTTTATTATGACTACCTGCAAATTCCTTACAAATTTGCAGGCGACTTAAATCGCCATTTAAGTGCAAATGGCGTATTAGAATGAATGCTGGTATTTGATACTATCTATTATGGCAGATGACCTATTATTCTGGACGAATAAAAGGCATATGTCTATTCACATCTTTATAGAGTAAGTATCTAAAGGGACCAGGGCCGCCAGCGTAGCAAGACTGCGGGCAAAACGCACGTAGCCACATAAAATCACCGGCCTCAACTTCGACCCACTCAGCATTTAAGTGGTAGACCGCTTTGCCTTCTAGCACGTATAAGCCGTGTTCCATTACATGCGTTTCATCAAATGGAATCACGCCGCCTGGCTCAAAAGTAACGATGTTTACATGCATATCGTGGCGCATATCAGACTGCTCAGTGAACCGCGTGGTTTTCCAGACGCCATTGGTATCTGGCATGGCGATCGCTTCGACCTCATGGTCACTGGTAACAAAAGCTTCAGGAACATCGATGCCTTCTACATACTGATAGGCTTTACGGATCCAGTGGAACTTGACGTGGGTGTCGCTATTGTTTTTCAGCGTCCATTTGCAGCCAGGAGGTAAAAACGCATAACCACCGGCCTCCATATGATACGTCTCTCCCTCGATAGTCACGTCCATCTCACCTTCAACGACGAATAATACGGCTTCGGCTTTCGCATCGAGCTCAGGCTTGTCAGAGCCGCCATTGGGTGCGACTTCGACGATATATTGTGAAAAGGTTTCTGAAAAACCGCTTAACGGACGAGCAATCACCCACATACGCATACCTTCCCAAAAGGGCAGGTAACTAATCACGATGTCAGTGAGGACACGTTTAGGGATAATAGCATAAGCTTCAGTGAAGACAGCGCGATCGGATAGCAGCTGGGTTTGCGGCGGTAAGCCGCCAGTTGGTGCATAATACGTGCTTTTTGTTGACATAGTTAAGAGTCCTTAGTCATTAGGGGCCGTGATAAATTTGAGTCTAAGACCATGATGATATCTATTCCGATGATATCGATCATAGTTACATCCAGTCTGCGGTATTATCCTTAGTCGCTGGATGGTTGTCGTACCAGTGTTTAGCGATCTCATCGCGGCGACAGATCCAAACGTCAGGCTTATTGGTAATATATTGCAAGAATTTTTTGAGTGCGACAATACGCCCAGCGCGGCCTATGATACGGCAATGCAGGCCAATGGTAAGCATTTTGGGCGTGTTTTTGCCGTTTTTATCCCCTTCCTCATACAGCGTGTCAAAGCTGTCTTTGAGATACTGATAAAAAGGCTCAGCATTGGTGAATCCAGGGCTGGATGAGAAACGCATATCGTTAGTCTCAAGCGTATAAGGAATAACAAGATGCGGCTTACGTAATATTTTATCGCCATCTTCGCACTTGACATTTAGCCAATAAGGCAGCTCATCAGCGTAGGAGTCAGAGTCATAACTATAACCGCCTTGCTCGACGACCAGCTCACGAGTATTGGGACTGTCACGTCCGGTGTACCAGCCTATAGGCTGCTTGCCGAGCATACGCTCAAAGATCTCAGTAGCACGGCGCACATGCTCACGCTCGATTTCGCGGTACATATACTGGTAAGTGATCCAGCGCAGGCCGTGGCTAGCAACTTCGTGGCCATCTTCTAGTACACGTTCAATGATATGCGGGGTTTTTTCTGCGGCCGCAGCACAAGTGAATGTCGTGATGGGAAGGCCATACTCTTTAAAGACATCCAAGACGCGCCAAACGCCGACGCGGCTACCGTATTCAAACGCCGATTCGATAGACTGATGACGATTGTTAAACGAAGGCGTGCCCAATATATCAGATAAAAACCGCTCTGATTCGCTATCACCGTGGATGATACTATTTTCTGCACCCTCTTCAATATTCAAGACGAACTGAACAGCGATTCTAGCGCCGCCAGGCCAGTTGGCTTTAGGGGGAGTATCAGCATAGCCTTTTAGATCACGCGGATAAGCGGAGTGATCAAAGTCGCTGGTGATTTTTTGCGTCATAATGTTTTTCCTTCTATTCATACTGTTTGCTAACCATCTAGCTATTTATTAGCGCCTTAACAGTACACAGTGCTTATTAGTGCGCTAAAGTTTTATTGAGCTCAATGCCATATTTGCGCATGAGAAGCCAGTAAATTAACCCGCCGATTGCTGCGCCTAATAAGAAGCCGTAACCTTCGAATTTTGCCAAATTAGGTACGAGTACTGTCGCGACAGAAAAAAGTCATTCATGTTGATGTTTTGACGTCTAATAATGTAGTAATCGATGACCAAAATTCCAAAGAATGGCGCGATGATAGCGCCCACGACGTTGACAAAACCGACGATACCAATTTTACTGATGACTGATAACCAAAGCGCGCCGACGGTCAAGCGAATTATTCAATATTGTCTATTGGCCTACCGTTGCCGTCTTATTTTAACCGCTCAAAGTATTCTATAGCCCAGCGGCATACGCCACAATTTGAGCGCGCTCCTCATCGGTTAATTGAGTGATATTGCCTAATGGCATATAGCCGGTTTGTACCGCAGTGACCACTTTAGCTTGATGAATTTTCATATCTTCAGGGGTTTGCAATATAATGCCAGCAGGCGGCGCGTTAAAGCCTTGCTGCGTCGGCTGCGCCATGTGACAAGTTGCGCATTTTGCTTGTACCACACTCATAACCGCATCGTTAGCTGAGACAGTTACGGCTTCCCCAGTGCTATCAGCCGCAGCTATTGCTGGATTAGTTGCTTCAGTAGGTGTCGGCGTCTCAGGGGCAGCTTCCACAGGAACCGCAGACTGTACGGGTGGTACAGGAAGCGGCTCAATAGGTGCAGGGCGCATCCAAATAATCAATAAAACAGTCAATAAAGCTGGAATCCATAGGAATTTGGGCTGCGTATTGCCCAGATGCTTTTGGTTAAAATAGTGACGTACAAGTGCCGTAATGACGCCTACAAACACTAGCACTAACCAGCCATGAGCATGCGAGTACATCATAGGGTAGTGGTTACTAATCATGGTAAAGATAAGCGGCAGGGTAAAATAATTATTCATCAAAGAGCGGTTCTTGGCCATAAGTGCCAAGTCTGCGACTTCTTTACCCGGCTTTTCGCCTCTACGTACGCAGTCCACTAGCGCGCGCTGAGCGGGCATAATCCCAAAAAACACGTTACCCGCCATAATTGTACCTAAAATAGCACCGACATGGATAAAAGAGGCGCGATCACTAAACAGCTGGTATGAGCCCCAAGTCGCAAGCACTAGCAGGATAAAGATAGTAGAGCTAAACACTAACGCATTTTTACCGATGCGGCTACGGACGATAACCTCATAGACAAAGTAGCTACCGAACAAGAAGAGTAAGCTGGTCGAGATGGCGCCAACATGACTACCAAAAGCGACTTTACTGGGGTCAATCAGATAGGCGGTCGCATTGGCGTAGTAGACAATCGCCATCATCGCCGCACCAGTCAGCCAAGTGGTATAAGCTTCCCACTTGAACCAATGCAGCGTCTTTGGCATCTCTTCAGGTTCAAGCTTGTATTTGGCGATTTCATAAAACCCGCCACCGTGTACCGCCCACAAATCGCCAGAGATACCTTTATCGGCTTTCCACTGCGGCGGCTTACGTAAGCTCAGATCGAGCCAAACAAAATAAAAGGACGCACCAATCCATGCTACGCCGGCGATAACGTGAAACCAGCGAAAAAATAAAGCGACCCAATCAAGAAGATATGCACCCATGCGACTACTGTCCTTTTATACGATGTCTTAAATACTGCGTTTGATATGAAAAATAAATTACGAGCCGCGATAAGTGCTGTAACCGTGAGCACTTAGTAATAGGGGCACGTGATAATGACTGTCATCACTGACTACAAAGTCGATAATAACTTGCGGATAAAAAGCTGTGAGGTTTTGGGTATCAAAATAGGTCTGCGTATCGAAAGTCAACGTGTAGCGACCCGTGCTCAGTTCACGATCAGCTGCGCTCACGGCCTCATCAAACTCCCAGCTATCTGGGCTGACACGGCCATCGCTATTGGTGGTACCATGAGCCAAAAGCGTCGCGTCGTTTGAATGGTTATCGACTCGGCGTAGAGCAACTGCGATATCGGCGGCAGGTCTGCCCAAATGAGTGTCTAAGATATGCGAGGAAAGAGAAGCTGACATAATAAATCCTTTGATGTTTTGGTATTTTCAGTGTTTTAAAAGTACGGTTAGTTGAGCTAAACGGCTTATTCAAATAATTTGTTTAAACGCAAGCGCGTGATTTTATTTTGTTCTGTCGCGGCGTTGACAAGCTCAGTGGCGCGCTCATTCGGCAAACGCGCTAATAGTAAGTCGAGCATTTGCTTAGCGCTTTTGCCTGTGGCAAAGACGATAAAGATAAAGCCAAACTTATCAAGATAGGCTTGATTGCCTTGTGCTAGAGCTTCAAGAACCTCATCATCTGCTTCATTCGCGCCTGATTGTTCATGAGCAGCGCTATCTGCAGTATTGCGGTACTTTTCTTTGAGCGTGGCGACATTACCGATTTGCGGATGGCCGTCAAGCGCCTCTAACAAGTCCGACTCTTGCTGTTGCACTTTGCTCCATACCGTATCGCTATGAGCGATCAGAGCCTCTAGCGTCTCGAATGGTCGAGCGCTTGCTACGTTATGCGCCCAGCGAGAGCTGGTACAGCAAGTAAGTAGTGCGGAGGTGGCTTGGTCTTGGTCAAAGTCGTTGAATTGCGCTAAGGTTAAACTCACGATGAAGTCCTTTTCTTGTAGGGTGGAAGCCTCATAGCCTTTCAAATCATAGCGTATCAAAAATAAGGACATGCCTTAGGTGTTTGGCAGTCTATTGGTATGCTAAAGTGCTATCGCTGAGAATGATAATAAAAGTATAAATAAGTCGCCAAATGGTTTATATTGGCTATTCTGCTTAAAGTTGACCAAATGGTCAACTACTTTATACAATATATCATAATTTATCGCATTTAGTACTCAATAATTTAAGCGTTATTAGCATTACTTAACCACTAAGCTGTCATTATTTGCTTTTTATAGGATACATTTATGACTTTTACCACCGATGATTTGAGCACTTTAGATAATGACACTCACCGCAGTCAGCAAGACATTCGCGCTCATAATCAAGCCGTCATTCTCAAGGCTGCTGAAGAGGAGTTTGTGCTAAAAAGTTTCCGCGGCGCTACGATGCAGGGCATTGCCGATCGTGCCGGACTCCCCAAAGCCAATGTACATTATTATTTTAAGAATAAAAAAAACCTCTATGAAAAAGTACTGCGCGCCATTATTGAGGAGTGGAACGAGGGTCTTGTAACAATGACGGTAGATAGCGACCCAAAAACTGTCATTGAGAAGTTTGTCAGAACTAAGCTGCACCAAGCTTTTGCTCATCCCAATCGCCATAAGCTTTTCGCTCTTGAAGTCATCGGCGGCGCTCCGCATTTGCATGATTTTATGTCGCATACGATGCAAGACTGGGCGCTTGATAAGGTGGAGGTGATGAAAACTTGGCATCAGCAAGGCAAGATAGGTATCAAAGATCCGCTTCAATTGCTTATTCTGATTTGGGCGACCACCCAGCGTTATGCTGAATTTGAAACTGAGATTGTTGGTTTGTTGCAAAAACAGGCGTATGAAGAGAACGATGAAGCGCGAGCAGCCGAGTTTTTGATACCGTTTATCTTACGTGGCTGTGGACTTGAGTAATTAGCGCTCCAGCGGTATAGCAATGCAATAATGCTAAGCCAGTGAGTTACTCAATGCTATAACTTCGTTTTTAGATTCATCAATACAAAACCGCCATAAAATAATCTTATGGCGGTTTTTGTACTTTTTATTCTAACAATCTGCCTTAGTAATAATCTATCCTAGCGATAGTCTATGACGACATTATCACTACCATCACTGTTATCACTAGGGTGCATGACTGCCTGTCTTTAAGCCATCATCTATATGCTGATCAGCCGTATCAAATTCAGCACCATAGCTCTTAGGCAAGATAGTATCCAATAAGATAGCAACCACACCAGACATCGTTACCGCTGAGCCAAAGATATTGCGGAACATCTGCGGCATTTGTGCAAACACATCAGGGACAAAGGCGACGCCCAAACCCAGACCCAGTGAGGTAGCGATAATTAATACATTACGATGAGTGAAGTTGACTGTCGCTAGAATACGAATACCTGCAGTCGCTACGGTCGCAAACATCAGTAGCGTCACCCCGCCAACGACTGGCTTTGGCAGCTGAGTAAAAATAGCACCAAGAAAAGGAAACAGACCCATAACAAATAAAATGCCTGCCACAAAAAAACCGACATAACGGCTGGCGATACCGGTCATCTGAATGACCCCGTTATTTTGGCTAAAAGTCGTCACAGGAAAGCTATTAAATACCCCAGCGATGGCGGAGTTGACACCATCGCCTAATACTCCGCCCTTGATACGTTTTTCGTATAGCGGGCCTTTGATCGGCTCACCTGAGATCATCGAGGTTGCAGTGAGATCCCCTGAGGTCTCGATACTGGTAATGATGTACATAAAGGCGATTGGAATAAAGGCTTGCCAGTCAAAACCAAAACCGAACTTGAACGGAACAGGCACGGTAAAGAGAGGGGCTTCAGCGACCAACGAGAAGTCGATACGGCCCATAAACATAGCGACAGCCAAACCCAGCATCAGTCCAATGAAAATAGCGCTTGAGCGAATGACTTTATTATTGACGATACTGATCAGTACGACGCTGACCAAGACCCCGCTGCCAAGCATAAGGTTAGGAATGCTACCAAAATCTTCTGCACCCACTCCGCCTGCTAGATCAGTCAGACCTACCTTAGTCAGTGACAGACCAATGGTCACAATAACGCAGCCGGTCACAATTGGACTCATAAGCGACTTGAGCTTAGTGATGAACTGACTCAAAAATATCTCGACAAAAGCACCAAGAAAGGTCACCCCGAAGATAACTGAGAGAATCTCCTCAGGACTACCGCCGCGGTTTTTGACCGCAAACCCTGCCGCTAGTACTGCGGCTAAGAAGCCAAAACTAGTGCCTTGTAGCGCCATAAGTCCAGAACCAACGGGACCGACTTTGCGTGTCTGGATGAAGGTGGCGACGCCAGATACCATCAGTGCCATACTAATCAGGTAGGGGATGTGCTCCCCTAGACCTAAAGCACCGCCGATGATTAATGAGGGCGTAATCACCCCAACAAAGGCGGCTAGTACATGCTGTACTGCGCCCAAAAATGCTTTTCCCGCGGCAGGGCGATCGTGCAGTCCATACAGTAAGTCTGGATTTCCTTGCGTCTGTACAGTCGTTTCACTCATGATAACTTCCTTTTATATGACCTTTGCAGTCCTTTGGAACAAAGAGTAGTACTTGTCCATATGCTAATAAACCAATAAATCAAGAATAATTGTTTAGTTAACCCCAGTTCGGGATAAGCGCTCAAAAAAAAGATAAAAAAAGAAGTCCAAAGT
>NZ_JADQAL010000055.1:0-9455 GCF_022129275.1 Psychrobacter sp. Ps3 | reverse complement strand
CTGAGACCCTACGATCATGGCATAAAAAGCACATTGATAAAACCATTCCTGCAAAGATTCAAGCTCAAAGCCAAGCCGAGCGCATCAAAGAGCTTGAACGTGAGAACAAAGAATTAAAACAAGCCAATGAGATCATAAGGAAAGCAGCCGCTTTTTTCGCCCAGGCGGAAATAGACCGCAAACCTTAGTGATGGTTCAATTCATCGACGAGAATAAATCTATTTATGGCATTCCAGCTATTTGTAGAGTCTTGCCGATTGCTCCATCAACCTATTACCGTGCTAAAGACTTGGAGAGCTGCCCTGACAAGCGCTCATTACGCAGTCAACATGACGACTTCTACATCAGTGAAATCAGGCGCATCTGGCAGGACAGCAAATGCCGTTATGGTACTCGTAAAGTCTGGCAACAGTTGAAAGCAGAGGGTATACATCCTGCACGCTGCACTGTAGAGCGTTTAATGCGTCAGCATGGAATGCAGGGTATTTGGCGAGGTAAGGGTAAAATAACAACTCACAGCCGTGATGATCAAAAGCGTGCTGATGACCTAGTCAATCGTAACTTTAGCGCTCATCGCCCTAACCAGCTCTGGGTGGCAGACTTTACTTATATCAAGACGATAAGCGGCTGGGTGTATACCGCTTTTATTATTGATGTGTTTGCTCGCGCTATTGTTGGCTGGAAAGTATCAGATCGTATGAACACTGATATGGTGATGGCAGCACTAAACCAAGCCATTGCAGACAGAAACCATCCTAAAGATGTGATTCATCATAGTGATCGCGGCGTTCAGTACTTATCGATTCGCTATACTGATAAGATGGCTGATTCTGGCGTCATTGCATCTGTTGGTACAACGGGTGATTCATACGATAATGCGTTGGCTGAAACGGTTAACGGACTTTATAAAACGGAGGTGATTGAATATTTAAAACAGCAGTGGCAAGGTGTGAGTGATGTTGAATTAGCAACCCTTGAATGGGTCGATTGGTTTAACAAAACTCGCATTCATAGTACGATTGGCTATGTGTCGCCTTTTGAGTTTGAGAGACGATACTATGATAGTCTTTGTGAGTCAGACAAAGCTGCCTGACTCAAGCAATCCACTCTCCGATATAGTCGGGGCGGTTCAATCCGCTGTCACTACATCTGGTGTTGGTACCACAAGTAGTCTAGCTGATGATGACCTACCTACTTTCGATGCAGTTTATATCTTTGGTTATGTATTCCTTGAGGTTGGTCAAACCTATAAATATTCAGGAAGTGGTGATGATAGTGCTGCGATTGTCATTGGTGATGATGTGTCTTCACTACATGTAAATTGGAAAGGCACTAGTACCAGCGGAGAAGGTGAGTTTGGCGTAACCCAATCAGGTTTTTATAGTTTTCAGTTCTATGCCCACAATGCGAGCAATATAGGTAATTATAATTTCGAAGTTCAAAATACTGATGGGTCGGAGATGAAATATTATCCGAATGTGGGTGCTATAGAAAATAGTCTACAAGATACGAGCTATGTTTTAGGTGGCTATGATGCTGGTATTGATGGGAAAGAAGACACTGGATTCTATCCTGTGAATATGGGCTATCAAGGTCAGTCCTCAGATAGTATTGACTTAACGGGTATTAATCTGAAAGCAACTGACATTGACGGTTCGGAATACTTGTCATTTGAAATATCCGGTTTACCAGCTGGTGCAATGCTTTCTTTTACGGATGCAAGCGGTACAAATCATTCTGTAACTGTAGGCGCCGACGGTATCGCCAACTATACTCCAGCAGTAGGTGATACAGGTACAAATGAATATAAGGACTTTAAGCTTGTTGTTGGAGATAATACTACAGCCGCTTCACTTGATGTGACTTTCATAGTAACGTCTACTGAAAAGTCAAATGGCGATAGCTCATCCTCTACGATAGGGTTCGAGGTACAGGTAACGGATAATATAGGCAATGACACCATTGAGTTTTCAGCAGATAAAGCTTCGATGGATGGTGGTGCAGGTTTTGATACGCTACTGGTAGATACCAGTATTGATTTTAGTAGCTTTGATAGCAATAAGATTGATAATATGGAGCTTATTGAGTTAGGTGATGGGGCACAGTCATTGACTAATCTAAAGACTAGTGACGTTATTAATATGACTGATAGCAACGATACAATATTTGTCGATGGAGATACTGCTGATAGTGTGCAGCTAGCTGGTAATGATTGGACCAATACCAACAATACCACGACCCAAAACGGTAATACCTATGATATCTATAGCTTTAGTGATAGTAATGGTACTCATAACGTGATGATTGATACTGATATTACTACCACTATTATCTAATCCAAACCTTATCTATAACTGTGACAAAGAAGCCATACTTGTGATGGCTTCTTTGTTACGTATTTAGTTGTTTTTTGACTTGTCTAATGAGGTAATAGGGGAGATGGGATAATCAGGTGTCGTCATTTGCTCAGTAGTTTTAGGCGACTTTATAGATTGACTGGCTTGCTGCTCGTTGATCTGTTGCTGATTGCGCTCTTTAACGGTATTGATGAGAGCAAATAGACGCTCAGCGTTCTCTTCTAGCTCATCCTCTAAGTGCTCATATTCTACAGTGGTTTGTAGCTGCTGAGTCGAGTTGTCGTTAGCGCTACGGCTATTTTTATAAGTATCATTTTTGGCAGTTTGAGATGTGTTGTTATTGCTCGCCCTGGTATTTGCCGTTTTATTACTTGACGTATCGAGATCTGGTGTATTAGTACTGGAATTTAATGGGTTTTGATTTACGGTAGAAGCTAGCATATTAGCAGGTTGCTTGGGTGCCTTATCTTTCGCTATGCTGGCATCTTTTGATGCTTGCGCTACTTTCTGCGTAGGAGTTGTTATCGCTGGCAGGTCGGTTTTTTGCTTTGTTATCATGGTTTTTTTGTTATCATGGCGTTCAGTTGACTGGGTTACGTTGACTTGCGACGTATCATGCGATTGCGCTACAATGGGTGCAGGCTGAGTGTGATGAGTCGCTTGCTGAGTGTCAGTGTCCAGCCTTTCATATAGGGTTACGTACAATACCAGTGCAACCATCAAATGTAGCAGTAGCGCCAATATTATAGCGGTGATGGTTCTATGTTTTGGCGTTTTTTCTAGCACTGGCATAAGCGATAAATCTCCATGAATATCAATAGATTGAATATTAACACACTGGTGGTGTATCAGAAAGTATGCTGAGGAGATAAAAGGAGGGTGACAGCCAAAGCAAGATGATATATTTGAGGTTATGAAGACACAAATAGATATCAATTGCCCCGACTGTCACAGTCCCAGTTTAAAGAAAAATGGCATAAAAAGCTATGGTAAGCAAAACTACCAATGTAAAGACTGCAAACGACAATTTATTGGTGACCATGCCTTAACCTATAATGGCTGTCACTCTCAAATAGAAGACCTTATACGGCTAATGACGGTTAGAGGTTGATGAGTTCTGGACTTACGTGTATCGCAAGAAGCGTAAAGTCTGGCTTATCTACGCTTATGACCATGCTACTAATGAGATTGTCGCTTATGTCTGGGGCAAACGTGACCTAAAAACAGCTAAGAAGTTAAGAGCACGTTTAAAGCAGCTTACAGTCAGCTATGGCTCTATCAGTATGGACAACTGGGACAGTTTTATAACCGCCTTTAAAAGTGATAACAAACGAATTGGCAAACAACATGCGGTAGGCATTGAAGGTAATAACTGCCGCCTGAGACATCGACTACGTCGTGCCGTTAGAAAAACCTGCTGCTTCTCTAAGAAGCTTGATAATCACTTTAAGGTGTTTGATTTGGTGTTCTTTTATGTCAATTATGGCTACGTCTGATGACAGCATACTTTTTAGAACACCACCAACACACTATCCTTTTTTAATTGAGCCTGATGTTATGAGTGTGAATCGTTACCGTATTTTGAGCGCGCCTTGTTCAGTGCTGAGTATCAGCATGCTATTAGTATCGTCTATGACTGTCGCTGTGGCTGCTGACAACTCAGCAAAAGTAGTCATGCCTATGTCAGTAACAACACCATATGATGCTATATCGAACATAGCCATGAATGGTCATATTGATGGTCTGATTCGTCACGCAGTGGATAGTCATCCTTTGATAGGTTCGGCACGTGCTGAGCAGCAGGCGACGACAGAGAGTATCCGTGCTGCCAAGCTCAACTTGCTACCAGCACCGACATTGTCATCAGGCTATGATCGTGACGATGGCATGGTCTCTCGGTTTCAGCTACGGCAGTCATTATGGACGGGTGGCAAGCTTACTGCCAACGTCAATCAAGCACTTTTTGATGATAAAGCAGCCACAGAGTATATTTACGAGCAACAGAATCAAGTCGCTAAAACCACCATTGAGGCATGGCAAAGCTATATCACTGCTGTGTCTAAGCAGCAAGTCTATTATGATAATCTGCAACTGTTGATAGAGTTTGAGGAAATGATGCAGCGCCGAGTCAATCAAGGTGTATCGGCGCGTATCGAGATGGATTTAGTAACCAATCGCATCTTACAAGAGCAAAACTCGTATCAAGCAGCAGTAGAGCAGCAGCGTATTGCTATCGCTCGATTAGAGCAAATCACTGGTCGTAAGCTGTCAGCAGCTGATCTGCCAGTGCCGAATATCGGTGAGCTTGTCAGCTATGCCAAAGGCTACTCTCAAACCTTTGAAAAAATGGCATTCGATCAGGCCAGCTTTTATAATCCTACTGTGGTAAAAGGGCATTATCAAGTCGAAGCGGCTAAGCAAGAAGTTAAGTCATTGCAGGCGGCGCGTTATCCGACTTTTTATGCACAGTACGAATACGACTATTATCATGATGAAAATAGAAACAACAATCAGAATAATAGTGAAGGTGAGTTTTCGGTAGGCTTAAGCTACGATCCAGGAGCGGGTCTATCTAATTTGGCACTAGCCCGAGCATCAGCCTCACGAGTAAACAGCCTTTCACAGTCAAAAGAAGCGTCAAGACGACAAGTGCTTGAGACTATCCAAACCCAATATCAGCAGTTTGCTAGTGCTAAGGATCAAGAGCGCTCTTTGATCGCAGCAGTCGCAGGCGCACAGATTGTGGTGAGCTCTTATCGCCGCCAGTTTATCGCTGGACGCAAGTCTTGGCTTGAGGTGCTCAATGCGGTGCGCGAGCATTCTCAATATCAGGCGCAGTTGGTTGAGACACGAACGTCTATTATTGCAGCATATTATAAACTGCAAGTTGATTTTGGCATGATGCCATGGCAGAAGTTTGATCAAAGTCGTCAGCCAGACCCGCTGTTCCGCCCACTAGATCCCGTCAAAAACTGGTTTATTCGTCAAGATGCTGCTAGGCAGGTGCCCGATCAGGCAGTTATTGAGCCAGTCGTATTGCAATCAGATCATGTCGCCAAGCCCAAGAGTGCGACAGGGGTAAACACTTATCCCCTCCCAGTAAACCAGTAGGATATATGTATCATGAGTACCCCTTTTTCAGCTTCTGATGAGGCCAAAGCCGATGATGAATCACCAAATGACGCTGCAAAAAATACCGCCGCCCAGCTATCGATACCTACTGCTGATGAGCAATTGAGTGAACAAGCAACACAATTGGCCACTGCGTTACGTACTTTACTTACCCAGCAAGGCTATCCTGTAGATAATGTCCGTCTCCATGGCGTGCTGCATCAACAAATGGAGCTGACGACTCTATCTAGTGTTGTTAAGGTACTGGAGCAATTAGGGGTTGAGCAACTGCCAGAGGCATTACCCATGCCAGATGCAGCTTTTCTACCTTTACTGGCCTTACATCCTACACAAGGCTGGGGTGTGATTGAGCAGCAAACCCCGCAAGGGCTGTGGCAGTTTCGCCAGTCTGAGGGCAAGAGTGTGCATGCAAGCGAGGCTTTTAGCCAGTTATTGCGTGTGCGCTTAGGAGAGGAACCCAGCAAACGCAAGCAGCTGTCTTTTGATCAAATTCTCAAAAAAGACCTCAAAAACTACCGTGGCATTATTGTAGAGGCAGTTGTTGCCTCGTTTTTAATCAATATGTTGGCGCTTGCCGTATCGCTGTTTTCGATGCAGGTCTATGATCGTGTGATTCCAACTCGTAGCGAATACACTTTGATTATTTTAGCGAGTGGAGTAGGTCTGGTCATCTTATTTGAAACTTTTATGAAGTTTGCCCGCTCCAAGATTATGGACAAAGTGGTGGTCAATCTCGACCAGTATTTATCACGTGAGGTTTTTCAGCGTCTATTAGGCGTGCGTATCGATCAGATGCCAGGGTCTGTGGGGTCTATGGCAGCGCAACTGCGTGGATATGAGCAGGTTCGCAGTTTTTACACAGCAAGTACGTTGTTTGGTTTGGTCGATATACCGATGGCGATCATATTTGTGACCCTTATTATTATTATTGGTAATCCATTAGTCGCTTTAGTGCCTATTGTTGCCGCCGTGGTGGCGATTGTACTAGGTCTTAGTGCACGCAAAAAAATCGACAGTATCGCCGCTGTGGGCACGCAAGCCTCTTATCGCAAGACAGGTATCTTAGTAGAGACGGTAGAAGGCGTTGAAACGATTAAGGCTGGATCAGGCAACTGGAAGTTTTTGTCACGCTGGCTTGATGTGATGAACATCACCACCAAAAATGATTTGGATATGAAGCATGCCAATGACAACCTAAGTTACTTGTCACAGATGATACAGCAGGTCAGCTATGTCGGTATTGTGATTGTGGGTTCTTTTGTAGTGATGTCAGGAGATATGACCATGGGTGGCTTGATCGCTTGCTCAATCTTAGGCGGTCGTATTTTAGCACCAGTAATGGGTATTCCTAATCTATTGGTACAGCACTCACATGCCAAAGCTGCCAAACTTAATATAGAGCAGTTGTTCTCACTAGAGCAAGACAATCACGGTGTCAGTCACCCGTTATCGCCCAGTCATATCTCAGGTAATTTTGACTTAGAAAAAGTGATATTCAACTACCAAAATAATGATCAGCCCGCTTTAGCTATCAGTAGGCTACAGATTAAAGCAGGCGAGCGTATTGCAATTTTAGGACCTATCGGCTCAGGTAAGTCTACCTTGCTCAAGGTACTGTCTGGGTTATACGCGCCGACCCAAGGACGGATACTGTTAGACGGGCTTGACATGCAGCAGATCAGTCGTGAGTCTTTGAGTGCGCAAGTGGGCTACCTACAACAGGATCATCGCCTTTTTGAGGGCACGCTACGAGAAAACCTATTGATCGGCTTACCAGCGCCTAGCGATGACGTTATGTATGATGCGTTGGTCAAGACGGGACTGATTAGACTAGTTGCCAGCCACTCTAGTGGTTTAGATCTGCCTATTAGTGAAGGAGGCAAGGGATTATCAGGAGGACAAAAACAGTTGGTTGCTTTTACACGCTTAGTATTAACCAAGCCTTCAGTGGTATTGATGGACGAGCCAACCGCCTCTATGGATAATCGGCAGGAAGCACAGTGTATCGATGTGTTGCATAAGCATTTTGGAGAAGATCATACTTTAATCGTGGCCACTCACAAAATGCCACTGCTGCAATTGGTTGATCGCATCATCATTATGGACAATCAAAAAATCGTGATGGATGGGCCAAAATCAAAAGTGCTGGCCCAATTACAAAGCAATGAAGAGCGAAAACCTGCTCATAAAACCGCAGTAAAGGTCAGCCAACCAAAAACTCGTGTTATCAGTAAAAAAACCTCAAGTATTGAAGTGAAAGCTGATGATCAGTCTGATAAAGATGATAATGTGGGGCAAGCCAATGAATAATTACCAACATAAGTCTTATGATCCTAAAGTTGGACGTACCCGTATCATTATTTGGGGCGCTCTATTCGGTATCATTGTATTAGTTATTTGGGCTTATTTTGCAAAAATAGATCAGGTGACTCGAGCCACAGCAACTGTTATCGCTAGTGCTCGTACACAAGACATTCAAGCGGTTGAGGGTGGCGTATTGACTGATATCTTAGTCAAAGAAGGTGAAGACGTCACTAAAGGGCAACTGGTTGTTACCTTAGAAGAAGAGCGGGCACAAGCGGCAGTCGCCAATGCAAGCTCTAAAATAGCAGCCCTAAAAGCCAAGCTGGCTCGACTTGAAGCTGAAATATATGAGCGACCATTAACGTTTCCAGATGATATTTTGCAGTATGATGAATATATAAACAATCAAACGCAACTGTACAATCGCCGCCGCCGTGCTATCGAGCAGGATGTTAGTTCTTTACGAAAAATGATGGTATTGGCAAATCAAGAGCTGAGTATGAACGAGCCTTTACTTGCTCATGGAGATGTCAGTCAGGCTGATGTAATTAAGCTCCGTCGGCAAGTGGCAGAAATACAGGCGCAAATCACCAACAAACGCAATAAATACTTTGAAGAAGCGCAGTCGGAAATGACCAAGGCGCAAGAGGAACTCAATACTGAGCTTGAGCAGCTGCGCGACTACTCGCAAGTATTGCAAGAAAAAAACCTATATGCCCCAACCGATGGTAAGGTAAATAACATCCTTATTACCACTATTGGCGGGGTCGTAAAGCCTGGTGAGATTATTATGGAAATATTGCCAACCAGTAGCGATCTCATCGTTGAGGCCAAGATTAGCCCAATGGATATTGCTTATGTGAAGGAAGGTCAGGCGGCTACTGTCAAGCTGGATGCCTATGATTATTCTATATTTGGTGCTATGAATGGCAATGTGGTTTATATCAGTCCCGATACTCTGATGGAGCAAACACCGAAAGGTGAAGAGCCGTATTATCGAGCGCAAATCAAAATTACGGGCGCCGAGTTTGAAGACCACCGTGACGAAATAGTCATTAAACCAGGTATGACAGCCTCAGTCGATATCAAAGCCAAAGAACGCTCGGTGCTGTCCTATATTACCAAGCCTATCACCAAAACATTCTCTGAAGGATTAGGTGAGCGTTAAGACTTGTATAAAGCTTTAAGCAGATGCGTTTACCATATATCTGCTATATTTTATTGATAGTAGTTTTCAACACATTTAGATAACTATTGAGTGAATTGAAGACGCGCCCTTGACCCCTGCCGTCAAATCCGTACACATAAACTTGGGAGATTTTAATTACGCAGCCTGACGATAATAATCAAACCCCGATTTTTACGAAGTCACCTAGCAAAAATTTTTGGGGCTGTCCTAGATAAGTAAAATTATTTAGGATAGCACTATGAGAAAGAGTAAACTAAGTTGGTATAAACAAAGCAGACTCATCGAGTTATTTGTTGCCGGTTCTACTGCCAGAACAGCAGCAAGCTTAGTTGGTGTTAATAAAACCACAGCCAGTTATTACTTTCATAGGCTAAGACTGCTTATTTACGAGAACAGTCAAGACCCTGGTCTATTTGAGGGCGAAATCGAAGTAGACGAATCATACTTTGGTGGCACTCGTAAAGGCAAGCGAG
>NZ_JADQAL010000009.1:0-87741 GCF_022129275.1 Psychrobacter sp. Ps3 | reverse complement strand
TCAAACCTATCTAATAGTCAATATTGGCTAGGTTTGAGTAAGATTTTTGGAACGGTTGTCTTCTAAGTGCTTTTCACGCAGTTTTTGTCTGAGTACTTTTCCGACGTTGGATTTTGGCAGTTCATCAACGAACTCGATATAACGCGGACATTTATAACCAGTCAAATTATCAAGGGCAAAGTCTTTAACCATCTCTTTAGTGACATTACTATCCTTACGGATGACGTACATCTTGATAGATTCCCCTTGGTGCTCATCAGGCACACCAATGACTGCACAATCGATGATACCTTCATAGTCGAGCATAACCGACTCAAGCTCATTAGGGAATACATTAAAGCCTGAGACTAAAATCATATCCTTTTTGCGATCAAGCAACCTGACATAGCCTTGTTCATCCATACTAACGATATCGCCAGTACGGAAATAGCCATCGTCGGTGAAGTCATCTGTATTATCTCGATTGAGGTAGCCTAAGGTGACATTAGGGCCTTTAATGCACATCTCACCAGCTTGATTGTAGCCAACGCGGTTGCCGTCTTCATCAATAATACTGACATCGACGCCCGGAACTGGCACGCCTATAGTACCGTTAAACTTACGATCAGTGATGACGTTGGCAGTACCAACAGCAACGCCCTCAGTCATACCCCAACCTTCAATCATAGGGCAGCCTGTCACTTCAAGCCAGCGCGTCGCTGTCTGCTGAGTCGCAGCCATGCCGCCGGCTTGAGATATCTTTAATGAGCTAAAATCTAATTTTTCAAAATTAGGATTATCCAGCAGTCCTTTAAATAAGGTATTCACCGCAGGGAAAATATGAAACGGCTGTTTG
This sequence comes from Psychrobacter sp. Ps3, assembly GCF_022129275.1. Lineage (NCBI taxonomy): Bacteria > Pseudomonadati > Pseudomonadota > Gammaproteobacteria > Moraxellales > Moraxellaceae > Psychrobacter > Psychrobacter sp. Ps3. The sequence goes on along the minus strand of NZ_JADQAL010000009.1, from coordinate 86,906 downwards.
GATAAGGTCTTCACAAACCCAGGAATATCGCGCGGGTTAGGAACGAGAATAAAAGTATATCCTGATCGTACCGCTAACAGACTCAGCATAAAGGCAAAAATATGATACAGCGGCAATGCCATCACCATATTGATATAAACATCATTGATCTGGCCGGTGATAGGGCGTGTCCAAGCCTCAGACTGTAGAGCAGCCGCTACGACATTGCGCTGCGATAAGATGGCGCCTTTTGATAGGCCTGTGGTACCGCCGGTGTACTGCAAAAACGCTTTTTGATCCAAAGACATTTTTGGCTTTTGAAAAGGCATGTTTTTGCCTCTTTTGAGCACATCCGGGAATTTAGTGACGGCATGTTTTGGATCATTGAGCTTATATTTGGGTACTAAACGTTTGACTTGCCGGATGATGGTGTTGACTAAGATACCCTTAAGACCCATCATATCGCCCATTTTCGAGAGTACGATATGCTTAATAGCGGTCTCATCGACGACTTGCTCTAGCGCTTGTGCGAAGTTATCGACCAAGAAGATAGCTTTTGCGCCAGAATCGTTGAGCTGATGGCGCAGCTCGCGGCCAGTGTATAAAGGGTTGACAGGAGTACAAATATAACCGGCACGCAAGATGCCTATCATCGTTGGCAGATACTGCGGTACGTTTGGCATCATTAAGGCCACAACGCTCCCTCTAGGCAAGCCTTGCCCTTGTAACCAAGCGGCGATAGCTAATGAGGCGTCATCGACGTCACCGTAAGTATGAGTGACACCCATACAGATACTTATAGGATGCTGGCGATAACGGCTAAAGCTCTCTTCATAAAGCTCTATGATATTGGCATAATTATCTGGATAAATGGTCTTAGGTACACCAGCGGGATAACGAGCATGCCAAGGTTTATTCATTGTCATTTTCTGCGTCCTTGAAGTTTAAGGGTCTTGATTGGATCATTCCATGAAAGATGAGACAGTTAATAAGCATAGCAATGGATGACGATAATAGAGCAATATTTAGATGACTTAACCGTTCGTGTTTGTAATTAGCCGCTTTAAATACACTTTATGTCACAAATGTTACCGCTCATCCATTTTCTAGTAACTTTAAATAATAGGCAAAAAAACCTCAAAAGTATAGTAACAATTACTCTAAAAAGTGCTCAGGCCTAAAAGTACGGCGAATAAACGAAGATTCGAAGTTTTTCGAGGGTCTCATATCACGTCAAGCGGCTACTCATGATTTCTCCTAAATCATCTTTGCCGAGTCGCCTGCGAACCGCTTCTATCACCGGTTATTGTATTCGTGGATAGCTTGCTCGATAGTGTCGCGTAGGCTTTTAGGAACACGAACGGGCTTAATAGAAGTGGTTTGATTATTTTGTGTAGCCGATTGACCAGATAATGAGCCGTCTGCTAGGGTAGCCGCTGGCTCTGAGTTTTTAGAGGCAGTAGGGTTTAGCTGATTTTGCACGCAAGCGATAACTATTTTTGCACTGCTTAATAAAGTATCTGAGCTGGCTTGTTTTGGATGCTGAGTTGGTATTGACGGCCGGCGATGAATGCTTTGATAAAAAATAATGCTAGCTGGTTTTAGCTCGACTTTGTCGATACGTACTTCTATGGTTTCGTCTAATAAGATGGCCTTATGATATTGCAACTGCGCTTGGCTCACGACAAAATGCTGTATATGGCCTTCTTGGGTCTGCAAAAAGTAGCCGCTAATATTAAGTTTGGTGAACCAATCACGGCGACAGTTCTCAAAAAACACCAAATGATTGGCGTGATAAACAATACCGCCAGCATCTGTATGGTTGATATATATAGAGTAGTTAGTAGAAAATAACGGATCTGCTGTTATCGCTGGGACGCTGTCAGATTTTGTAGTCATAAATTTACTCAGTCATAAATAGTAAGGCGCAAGTAGTAAGGTGCAAAGTAATAGCGGAGCCTAGTACTAAAGGTTTAGGAAGGTTTAATACTCTATCCTCTTGCTCATAGTAATCACCGGCTCGTCTTAGTAGACATATTTTTTAATAAAGCTACTTCTTAATAAAGCCACTTTAGCGTAAGGATTGGCAGCAAGCAACAGATAGCGCACTAACTCTGTTATGATTACGGCTCGATTAGACGCTAATCACAAAACTAGCGGTTATAATTAATAAAAGCTCAGTTATTTGAAAGATCAGTTATTTAAAAGCTTGGATAGTTAATAGCTAAATAGCTAAATAGCTAAATAGCTTAATATGATAACTAGCATAAGCATAATAAAATGAATAAAGAGGGTAACGTATGGTCCGTTTTGTCAGTTTCAATATTAATGGTATTCGCGCGCGTCAACATCAGCTTGAGGCGGTACGCGACATCATTGACCCCGATGTGATGGGGTTGCAAGAGACCAAAGTTCATGATGAACAGTTCCCACTAAAAAACGTCGAATTTTTAGGATATCATGTCGAGTATTTTGGCCAAAAAGCGCATTACGGCGTGGCACTATTGTCAAAAGTTGCCCCTATATTTGTTCAAAAAGGCTTCCCGGGTGAGGATGAGGAAGCACAAAAACGCTTCATCCACGCGCGCTATGTTTTTGAAGGACGCGAGATTGATGTACTAAATGGTTATTTTCCGCAAGGAGAGAGCCAAGATCATCCGATTAAATACCCGATGAAAAGAGCTTACTACGCAGATTTGACGGCTTATATTGATGTGTTAATCGCCGAAGGCCGGACGCTGATTATCATGGGTGATATGAATATTGCGCCAGAGGACATCGATGTGGGTATTGGCGAGGCAAACGCTAAGCGCTGGCTAAAAAACAGAAAAACCTCCTTTTTACCAGAGGAGCGTGAGTGGTACGCGGCGCTGATGTCTCGCGATTTAATCGATACCTATCGTTTGCATTACCCTGATAGTGAGGACTTTTATAGCTGGTTTGACTATCGTAGTCGCGGCTTCAATGATGATCCCAAACGCGGTCTGCGTATCGACCATATTTTATGTACCCCTGATTTAGTTGACCAGAGCGCAGATGCTGGTATCAGCTATGATCTTAGAGCGATGGAGAAGCCCTCAGATCATGCCCCAATTTGGTCAGCTTTTGATTTAAGCAAATAGAGGCTGATTTTTACCAGCTTTAGTAAGCGCGTTTATCCTAATTCATACTTATAAAGGAAGCATTATGGCTGTTGGAGATACGGCAGTACCTGACACAATATACCCTATCGATGGCATCACTCTTAGCGCTACCGCAGCTGGCGTGCGCTACAAAGACCGTGATGATTTAGTCCTCATTGAGATTGCCAAAGGCGCAAGCGTTGCGGTAGTCACTACTAAAAACGCCTTTTGCGCCGCTCCCGTCAGAGTACTTCGCGAGCACTTTGCACAGGCCAGTCCGCGTTATCTAGTGACGAATACTGGCAATGCCAACGCCGGAACAGGCAGCGATGGCAAGCGCCGCGCGAGCGATATCTGTGCCGCTGTTGCTACTAGGGCAGGGGTCGACACTGAGAGCGTGTTGCCGTTCTCTACAGGCGTTATCGGTGAGCCGTTAAATAGCGATGCCGTCATCAAAGGTTTAGATGAAGCCTTAGCTCAGCTAGCGCCTGATAGCTGGCTCGCTGCTGCCAACGGTATTCGCACGACTGATACTTTGCCGAAGCTTGCCAGTCAAAAAGTGCAAATAGCTCAGGGCGATAAAAAAAGTACTTATCACATCACTGGTATCTCTAAAGGCTCGGGCATGATACGACCAAACATGGCGACGATGCTTGGCTATGTCGCCACTGACGCTAATATTAGTGCTGATCTATTACAAGAGATGCTAAGCGCAATTAATGAGCAATCTTTTAATCGTATCACTGTAGATGGCGACACTTCTACTAATGATTGCTGCGTGCTCATAGCGACAGGCAAGGCGAGTCTCGATGTGATTGATAGCCCAGAGCATCCTCATTATCAGCCGCTATTTACTGCACTGACTGAGGTGTTTGTACGCTTAGCACAATTGATCGTCCGTGACGGAGAAGGGGCGACTAAGTTTATGACGGTTAAAGTAACCGGCGGTAATACTACTCAGGAGTGCTGCGATGTCGCTTATGCAGTGGCGCACTCACCACTGGTAAAAACCGCGTTTTTTGCCAGTGATGCCAACTGGGGACGTATATTAGCGGCTGTCGGCTACGCTGGCGTCCCAGACTTAGATACTGAACAGGTCGATGTGTATCTAGATGAAGTGATGATTTGTCAAAACGGCGGCGTTGCACCGGATTATAAGGAGGCTGATGGGGATAAAGTCATGAGTCGTCCGGAGATTACTATCGGTATCGATTTGGCGCGCGGAACAGCAAGTGATACGGTCTACACTTGCGACTTATCGTACGATTACGTCAAGATCAACGCTGATTACCGCAGTTAACTTAATTTAGAACCTTTTAACAGGTTTAATAGTTCGTTGACAAAAGTTGCAAACTTTGACGTTAAGTTACAAAGGAGTCATAGTGCTAGAATGGGTGCTCGCTCTATAATTATTTTGATTTGAAAAACTATAATCAATATAAGTTACTAAATTAACGAAGCTATGAACGAAGCTTAAATTATATTAAGCGCTATTTATAGACTATTGGTTTTTATCATCGATAGGTGTTATCAACAGCTGTTAACTTATTAACTATCCATAATTTATATCAATTGAGGATTTATTCATGAAAAAATTAGCAATAGCAGCATTCGCAACTACTTTCGCCTTAGCTGGTTGTTCTACTATGGACCTTAATGACGAACGTACTATGGTTGTCGAAGGTGAAGCGCAGAATGTTAAAGTAGTTAACATTCCTAACTTAAAGATTGAGATTGCACCTACTAAAGCGGTTTGTGATGTCACTGCAAACACAGGTGAAGTGATTAAGTCTGAGTGCTTGCAATTTCGTCAAGCGCATCAAAGAAACTTCACTTCATTTAACGGTAATATCCAAGGTTTCACTTATGAGCCAGGATACCGCTATATGTTAGACGTCCGCCAAGAAGCGGTCGCTGACGAAGCTGCTGGTGTGGTTAAGCCAGTATGGTATCTAAACGAAGTTATCTCAAAAAACGCTGAGTAAGCTTTGATAGGTGACTAAAACTCATATCTAAACTTATCGTGATTAAATGTAAAAAGCCTCTAATTATTTAGAGGCTTTTTTGTGGTCATTATTTTGTCAGCGTAGCGATAGCTTTATCATTAACTGTCATTAGCATTAAGCAGACTTAGCATTAACTATAATTAGCACTGACTGTATTTAACACTGACCCCGTGGCTGGCTGTGGGAATTCGGTTATTTGCAATCACAGCAAGCCCTGCACGCGAAGTCTCTTTATAGCTCTCAAGCATGTCAGCGCCAGTTTGTTTCATGGTCTCAACCACTTTGTCAAAAGAGACGAAGTGCTGACCATCGCCGCGGCAGGCAAGGCGCGCCGCATTCACCGCCTTTACCGCGCCCATAGCATTGCGCTCGATACAAGGCACTTGCACAAGGCCGCCAATAGGGTCGCAAGTTAGTCCTAGGTTATGCTCAATACCGATCTCAGCAGCATTGAGACATTTGGCAGGATCGCCACCTAATACCTCGGCCAAAGCTGATGCCGCCATCGCGCAAGCAGAGCCAACTTCGCCTTGGCAGCCGACTTCAGCGCCTGAGATAGAAGCGTTTTGTTTAATAAGGCTTCCAATAGCTGTGGCATTGAGTAAAAACTTGCGCGCGCCATCCAAGCTATAGCTAGATAGAAAATCGCGGTAGTAATGCATGACAGCTGGGATAATACCTGCTGCGCCGTTAGTCGGAGCGGTCACGACATTACCGCCATTAGCGTTCTCTTCGTTGACGGCTAAAGCGTATAAATCGATCCAATCCATCGCCGCGAGTTTATCTGTTTTGGCACTAGGGCGGTCTTTTTCATCGCACAGCTGTAAGTATAGGGCTTGGGCACGGCGTTTGACATCGAGACCTCCAGGCAAAATACCACTACTTTGACAGCCTCTAGCTACGCAGTCTTGCATTGAGTCCCATATAGAATCTAAGTATGCAAGAACCTCCTCTTTATCACGATAATGGCACTCGTTAGCTAGTACCAACTCACTGATACTCAAGCCGTTCTTTTGGCAGCGCTCAAGTAACTCTGAGGCGCTATTGAACGGATAGGGGAGCTCTTCTATCGTCGGCGTCGCATGATCGTCATCAGGGTTGGTGGCGTTCTCTTCATTGATTACAAAACCGCCTCCGACTGAATAGTAGGTTTGTTGGTAGCGACTATCGTCAGCTAAGCGCGCACTAATTGTCATCGCGTTGGGATGATAAGGCAGCACCGTATCACTATACCAGTGAATATGATGCTCTACATCAAAAGCAATCTCATGCTCGCCTGCGATATTAAGGGTCTTATCTGAAAATATAGGTAGCAGATATTGGCTGGTAAGCCGGGTGTCTATGGTGCTAGGAGCATGACCGAGCAACCCAAGCAAGATAGCGGTATCAGTCGCGTGTCCTTTGCCGGTAGCGGCTAAAGAGCCAAAAAGCTCGATTTCAATACTTTTTATTGTGTCAAGCTTAGTCTGTTTACGCAGTGCGGATAAAAATAAATTAGCGGCTACCATAGGGCCCACAGTATGTGAGCTTGAAGGGCCGACACCAATTTTAAATAAATCAAAAACACTAATCATAAGTAAATACTCTAAAGGTTAAATATAAAGCCGATAGCTTGTCAGTAGATAGCGTCTATTTGACAGGCACATATTAGGTTGCTTAAGGATTAAGAATTATGCTGCTTTGAACATAGATACTTGAACATAGATACTTGAATATAGACAAGGATACAACTTGAGGGTTGTTATCTCAGAATATCCATTTCATAAGGGAGTGCTCGAAAATCAGACAGTATATCAAAGGGTCTAATAAGCGCTTTTTTTTGCTATAAAATTCCGTTATTATGCTGAGCACTAACACAGCTGTAACATCCTGTAATAAAATAAACGGCTTAGAGTTTAAACTCTAAGCCAAAAGCGTCCAATTATCAACTCAGTAGAACATATATCAATCGACGTGACTAACGAAAAAAAGCAAGACTTTCGCTATCGATGATTAACTAATTATTATTAATGTCATTTATCATTAATATGACTAGTCAACAGGGCTTAACACCTTTCAATAATGAAGCCATATCCTTCTTTTTTAAGTAAATCAACGCAGTTGGGTCAAATAGGAAACGCGCATGATACCCCCTTCAGAACAACCGACGCAAACCTCATCGGAACATAATGCACTAGAGGCTGCAGGTATTGAGACTAATGCTATGACGATACCGCATAATCCAGACTTCGATAATGGCAAATGGTTTCCCACTTGGCGTCCGTTCCAAGGCGACTTAGATCGTAACCCAGTAGGAATCAATGAATATTTGTCACCATCAAAGAGCATTTTGCTAGGTATTCAGCATACTTTTGCGATGTTTGGCGCGACAGTATTGGCACCTTTATTAATGGGGTTTGACGCCAATCTAGCTATCTTGATGTCAGGTATCTGTACCATCATGTTCTTTGTGATTACCGGTGGCCGGATGCCGAGCTATTTGGGCTCAAGCTTCGCTTTTATTGGTCCTGTCATAGCAGTAACCGCTTACGCAGGCACCGGTTTCAATAGCGGTTTGGATGTGGCCTTGGGCGGTATCATGGCCTGCGGTATCATTTATGCGCTCGTGGGCTTACTGGTGATGAAGACCGGTACGGGCTGGATAGAGAGCTTGATGCCGCCTATCGTCACCGGCGCTATCGTGATGATTATCGGTCTAAATTTAGCGCCAGTCACTGTTCAAGGCGTCTCGGCCAATCAGTTTGACGCTTGGATGGCGGCATTGACAGTACTGCTCATTAGTGGCGTGGCGGTATTTACGCGCGGTATGCTGCGCCGCCTACTATTACTAGTTGGCCTGATTTTATCTTATGTCATCTATTACATCGTTACTAACGTGATGGGCTACGGCACACCGATTGATTTTACGACTGTCGCTGCAGCCTCATGGTTTGGTCTGCCTAGCATTCATACGCCGCGCTTTGAGATGAGCGCTATTGTCTTGATTGCACCGGTGGCTTTTATTTTAGTCGCCGAAAACTTGGGTCATTTTAAAGCGGTGGAGGGCATGACCAAAGCGCGAGTGACGCCTTATATGGGCCGGGCATTTCTTGCTGATGGCTTAGCAACCACATTCTCGGCCGGCTTTGGCGGTACTGGAGTGACCACGTATGCTGAGAATATTGGCGTTATGGCAGTCACTAAAGTCTATAGCACCACGATATTTGTCATTGCTGGGGTAGTCGCAGTGATGCTGGGCATGTCGCCTAAGTTTGGGGCGATTATTCAGACCATTCCAGCCGCATTATTAGGCGGTGCCTCTATCGTCGTATTTGGTTTGATTACTATTGCAGGCTTGAAGATTTGGATGGATAACAATATTGACTTCACTAAAAACAGCAATCTTGTTATTGCTGCTGTGACCGTCATTATGGGGACAGGTAATTTCAGTCTCATGCTCGGTAGTTTCGATTTGGGCGGTATAGGTACCGCCACTTTAGCTGCCATCATACTCAACGCTTTATTTAATCGTCAAAAAAACTGATCTTATATCTTTAAGAGCTTTTAGCATTGAGAATAAAAAGGCGAGTCTGTTATCAGGCTCGCTCTTTTTTTTAGGCTAATACTTCTTATTATAAAACCGCGCAAAAAACCGATAGCGGCGTAGCGCTCGAGGTTTGGGCTTTAGTGAGCCCAAATAAATAGCCAACATCGTCAGTAGTGCGCCGATCCATTGCAAAGCATTAATGGGCTTATCTAGCCAAGTATAGTCAATAAGCAAAGCGGCAACCGGCTCAGACAACAGCAATAATCCGGTCAAAGCCAGCGACAGCTTAGGAATAGAGTAGGCAATCAAGCCCCAAGCTAAGCACTGCATTACAGCGCCATAGACCAGTATCCAGCCCACCTCTGACAAAGTGCTGGGAATAATATTACCTTTATCTAGTATAAGCATCGGGACTATCATCGCCAGTACTCCGCCAATACTGACCAGCTGCATTAGTATCAGTATAGGAGTCGGCTCGGTATCGTGGGTCTTACGAATAAATGTCATCGAAGCGGCTAGCATACCGCCTGAGACGATACCAGTGATAAAACCCCAAGTCGCCGCAGAATTTTGTGCAAACTCTGGACTACCTATCATAGCGACGCCTAGCATCGCTAAACATAAACTAATCAATTGCAAAATAGACTGGCGCTCATTGAAGTACAAAAACCCAATCGCCGCCAAAAAGAAAATCTGCAAACTATTAAGCAGCGTTGAGATACCAGGGCCGACTGCATAGATACTCTCATGCCAAAGCGCTAAGTCCAAGCCCAAAAACGCGCCTGACAATAACCCATAAAAAATAGCGCGTCTCGAGCGTGGCAAGCGTTGTCCGGCTATCTTGGCTAATACTGCAAAAACGATCCCCGAGATAGCCAGACGCCAAAATGACATCGCCCAGCCTCCGACATCGACATGGGCGACAATAAGGCTACCTAAACCAAAAATAATACAACCTATGACCAAGCCAATGGTAGCAGTACGCGTGTTGGTATTGGACATAAAGCTCCCCTCTGACTTATTGACCTGCTTATGGGTCTGATTGATTTACAAACGACTATGATAGTGCACTGACTTTGCGCTTACAAAAATATAAGCCTAAAAAAGAGCACAAGTGTATACCTTTTGGCTGAAAATCTAAATGGCATAACGATAATTTTGTATAGCCGACTCCTTATTCGCTATTTGTGGGTCTAGCAGTTTATAATGAACAAGCCTTTGATGAGTTTTCGGCCTTATGAGCAATCAAAAACGCTATTCAAACCTTTGTTAATAACTTACTGGTATATACATTATCTATGTCACTACTTAGATCTACGCTCAATACGCTACCTGCACTGACCGCTCGGTACCTCGCCACGGGACTGCTAATGTCGGCTGGCCTAATGCTCGTTATACCAAGCGCACAAGCGGCGAGCTGTAAGTTACCCAAAAGCTATTACAAAAACGTCTCTTGCACTGCCAATAGTCGTTATTTTTTAGCGATTAAAGATTTTGGTGCACCAGTTGCTTTAATTAACAAGCAAGGTAAGCGGGTCGTTGATTTGTCGCGCTATCAGCAGGTAGACGCCGACAAGCTAGCGGGCGGATTGATACCTGTGCAGCGTAGTAACAAGGTTGGTTATGTGAATATGAAAGGACGCGAAGTGGTGCCACTGATCTATGATAAATTGGGTGAATCATCTGGCTGGGCGCGCGCGGCAACAGATGGCCGCATCGTGGTCAAAAAAGGCGGTAAATATGGCGTTATAGATACAGCGAACAACATCATAGTGCCGTTTTCTGCCTCTATCAGCGATATCGATAATTATAAGGGCGGTAAAGCGCGGGTGCGTAAAGGTCAAGCCATCAGCTGGCTCGATAAAAATGGTAATACTATTTCAGACCCCAGTCCTGTCAGTGCTAAAAATAATGCTAACGACACAAATAACGATACTGCGGCTGTTAACCGCGCATCATTTACTACTTTGCAAGCCGATCAGCGCGATGGTAAATGGGGCTTTGTCGATGATCGTAATATTACTATGATTACCTATTCGTTTGATGCCGTGCGTCCTTTTTCTGAAGGTCTAGCAGGCGTACGTATCGACGGTAAATGGGGTTTTGTCAATTTAGGCGGGGAGCTGGTGATTCCTTTTCGTTTTGAGGAGGAGGGCGTAGCGAGCAGTGGCAGCTATCGAGAAGCGCCTTCTTTTGTCTTTAAGCAAGGAAAAGCTTGGATTGGTAGTCTACAAAATGGCGATAAGATGTGTATTGATAAAGCAGGCACCAATGTTGGCTGTGATTGATGAATAGTCCCCAAAGTAGAAATGAGCAAGATTAAATGAATAAAGCGGCGCATTATTAGATAATACGCCGCTTTTTTTGTTAAAAAATCAGGCCGTTAGCAATATGAGTTACCCTAAAAGATGATTACGAATCAGATCAACCATATAAGGCTGATAGTAAGCTGGAATGTCATGACCCATACCATCTATTAGATAAAATTTGGCATTAGGGATAGTCTTAGCCACTACTTTGCCTTGCGATGCAGGCAAGAGCCCATCGGCGCTACCATGCATAACGATAGTTGGCGCTTTTACTTTTTTACTAAATCGCGCAATGGAGCCAGACGCCAAAATAGCATTGAGCTGCTGCAGCGTGCCTAGCGGGTGAAAGCTACGCTGATAGCGCAGCTCTGCCACTTCACGTACTGCCCGAATATCTATATGCCCAGGCGTACCAACTGTCTTAATAAACCAAACACTATGACGGACGATATCGCGCTCAGAGTGACTCTCAGGACGATTGATTAAGGTATATAATTGTTTGGGTTTCGGTGGCCGCAAAAAGGCGCGATTGTTCGTAGTAAACATCAAAGCCATACGATCAACTAAGCTTGGATAACGCGCGGCGACAATTTGGGCAATCATACCGCCCATAGAAGCGCCTATCAGGTGCGTACGCCCAAGGTTTAAAACCTTAATCAAACGCACAGTATCTTCTGCCATATCGGTAAGCTTATAAGCGACTTGCTCACTTTTATTGGATAGACCCGCCTGCAGACGAAACATCATCTTTAGCTGATTGACGCGTGGTAACCCATCAATCTGCACTTTCGAGGACAGCCCAATATCCCGATTATCAAAACGTATCACAAAGAAGCCGGCGTCAATGAGCCTTTTTATAAAGCTATTGGGCCAAAAGATCATTTGTGAGCCTAAGCCCATGATCATTAGCAGTGGCGGATTATCAGGGTTGCCGCCAGCTTCGACGCAAAGCTCGATACCATCGCCAATATCTATCATTGTTTGATACAGATCTTTACTCAGATCTGAGGGTGTCCAGTGATGCTCACCGAATTTCTGCCAGTCTGAAGTCGGATACTGCACTTGTTTTTTAGTAGCAGCAGTATTGGCCGCGTCATGATTAGTAGTGTCGTCACTAGCCATGCTGTGACTAGCGTTGACACGATGTTCGTTCATATTACTATCAACGCTGCTATCTGTATCAGAAGAGTTTGAATTCGTCATAAAGTGTCCTATTTAGAGGGTCCAAGTTACCTAGTTATCAAGGTACTAGCTCTAAAACTCTGCCATCTCAAAATCAAGCTTGCCCACACCGCATTCAGGGCAGATCCAGTCATCAGGAACATCTTCCCAGCGGGTACCAGGGGCAATACCTTCTTCAGGACAGCCCAGCTCTTCATCATAGATCCAGCCACAGACGATACATTCATAACGTTTCATACATAATCCTATCTATCATTGCTCATTTATCATTAGGGTTTTAAGACGATCTAAGCGCGCGTAGTGTAGCATATATCGCCGCTTAGCTCATTTAAGTTTACACTTGTATATTGAGATAAGTATGCCTTTATTAAAGCCCTATCGCTATATTCAATAGTGAAGCTGCCGTCATTTTTAGCTGTCATCACTGTTAGTACAGCAATTATGCTACTATAACGAGCGATTATGATGACCGCTAAATTTTGGTTATAATCTCTATATTTTTATCCTATAAGGACTTTTATGAGCGCTACAAAAGCGACATCATCTGCTAAGACTGCTCCTAACGACACTACTGTCATCAATAAAGAGCATCCGCTTTGGCAAATTATTCGTACTGTACCCAACTTTCCTAAGCCAGGTATAGACTTTTATGATATCACCCCTTTACTGCGCAGTCATATTGATGAGGTAATTGATGCACTGTTAGCGGCATTGCCAGAGGGTCTCATGGATGAGGTGGACTGCTTAGGAGCAGTTGAGGCGCGCGGCTTTGTCTTTGCAAGCTTACTAGCAGGCCGCTTAGGTAAAGGCATGATACTACTTCGTAAACCCGGCAAGCTGCCACCACCAGTTGCTAATAAGGCTTATGCGCTAGAGTACGGTAAAGATACGCTTGAGATGCAAAGTAACTTGCCCCCTGAGCGTTTACTCTTGGTTGATGATATTTTGGCCACTGGGGGCACTTTGCGCACCGCCTATGAGCTGTGCAAAGCCGCGGATCATAATGTGGTAGGGGCGCTGGTATTATTAGACTTAGTCGACTTGCATGGCGAGTTCCCAGTGCCGGTTTATACGGTCTTAAAAGCCTGAGTAGACTTTCAAAGCAAGTATTGATATTGCAAAACAAGTATTTACATAAAAAAGCGCTCGAAATAGAGCGCTTTTTGGGTGATTCAGTTTGTTTGGATTATCTACTTGAACTAACGCATAGCTGCTAATGCTTGCGCCAACTCTTCACGAGCGCTAATAAAGCCATCAATACCTTTTGGTAATAGATCTTGGGTCACTTTATCGTTTTGATAGGCGGCGCTGAACTCTTCATGGGTTAAACTGACTTTACTCATAGCATCTAGATCCGTCGACATCGTGGGCGAGAGCTGGCGGATGACCTCGACATCCATGTTGGCAAGCTCATCTATTAAGTTTGGCGCGATAGTCAACAAATCACAGCCCGCCAAGGCTAATATTTGCTCTACCGAGCGGAAACTTGCGCCCATTACCTGCGTCTGATAACCGTGTTGTTTGTAGTACTGATAAATAAGCTTGACCGATTGCACGCCCATATCATCGGCGACAGGGACGTTTTGGCGATTTTGTTGGCGTTTTTGCCAGTCTAAGATACGTCCAACGAATGGCGATATCAGCGTGACACCAGCATCAGCACATGCAATTGCTTGATGCTGACCAAATAGCAAGGTGAGATTACAGTGTATGTTCTGAGTTTCAAGATAGCGGGCCGCTTCAATACCTTGCCAAGTTGCTGCCATCTTGATGAGTACTCGATCTGAGTCAACTCCTGCCTTTTGATAAGCCTCTATATACTCCAAAGCCTTATCGATAGTGGCCTGAGTATCATAAGACAAGCGTGCGTCTACCTCAGTCGATACCCGGCCTTCGATAAGCTCTAAAATACTACAGCCGATTTGGATCGTTAAGGCATCGATAACGGCATCGACATCACCTTGCTGACGACTCATCGTTTCTGCTAGCATCGATTGATTATCAGGGTGAATCAGCGCTTTGGTGATGAGGCTTGGATTGGTGGTCGCATCGATAGGCTTGAGACGCTCAATAGCGGCTAGATCGCCAGTGTCAGCGACAATAGTAGTCATAGTGCGAAGCTGTTGTAATGCGCTCATTAAATATCCTTGTCATTATAATAAGGGTTAAACCTTGGGGTTACTCGTAGATTGTCTTTAAGACTCTAACACAGATTTGCTTGTGGGGTTACTGCTAGTCATAGCGATTGCGAGTATTTCTTATGATAAGGCGCATACCACAAAAAGCTATGACCTCATTTACTTTATTTCAGCTATTGATAGCTATTTTGCATGGGCACTGTCAGCAGTTTTTGCTATAGTAGGAGCGATCCATCGTTTACCTGCCTTATTGGCCGATTCTTTTATGAGTAAAGCGGATAATAGAGCCGATAGGTCATCAATGATAATCGAATATTAATAATAACCAAACATCAATAATAAAAAGTGAATGACTAAATTTAGAATCAAGCGATAATCACTAGATTTAGACGTTAGCTTTCTTCAATATAGCAAACGTTAACCGTTTCAAAAAGGATACAGGATATGAGTAAGTCGCCGGCAGAGCAAAAACCAGACAATATGACGTCAGTAAGTACTGATGTCAGCGGCGCTGCAACCGATCAACAGCTTTTGAATCAGCTGCGTCAAGACATAGACGCAGTGGATAATGAGATTCATAAACTGATTAATAATCGAGCAAAATTAGCCCAAAAAGTAGCGGTGGCTAAAAAAGAGCATCTAGCGGAGCAAAAGTCCGATAGCCATCCTATCTTTTATCGTCCTGAGCGTGAAGCGCAAGTACTAAAAGCGGTGATGGCGCGTAACGAGGGGCCTATCTCTGATGAAAAAATGGCGCGTCTGTTTCGTGAGATTATGTCGGTCTGTCTAGATTTAGAAGCGCCGCAGCGTATTGCCTTTTTGGGACCGCTTGGCACTTTCACTCATGCGGCTGCATTAAAACACTTTGGCAAAGCGGCGGACACTATGCCGCTGACTACGATTACCGATGTGTTTCGTGAAGTCGAAGCGGGTACAGCGATGTATGGCGTCGTACCTGTCGAAAACTCCTCTGAAGGGGTGGTGAATCATACTTTAGACGGATTCTTATCCTCATCGCTGAAGATCATCGGCGAGGTTGAGCTGCCGATTCATCAAAACTTCTTGGTCGCTGAGCATACTAAGATCGACAGTATCAGCCGTATCTATTCGCATCAACAGTCCCTCGCGCAGTGTCGTCATTGGCTCGATGTCAACTATCCTAGTGTCGAGCGTGTGGCCGTCTCAAGTAATGGTGAAGCCGCTCGCCGCCTAAAGAACGAATGGCATTCAGCCGCTATTGCCGGGGATGTGGCAGTCGCTGAATATGATCTGCATAAGCTGTACTCGAATATCGAAGACAACCCGAGCAATACCACGCGCTTCTTAGTCATCGGCCACGAAGCTATCGCGCCATCAGGCCAAGACAAGACCTCTATTGTGGTCTCCGCTCATGACAAAGCCGGTGCCTTGATCGAAATACTTAAGCCGATGTCCTATCATGGTGTGTCGATGACCAGCATTGAAACCCGTCCTGAGCGCCCGAACAAGTGGGCGTATGTGTTCTTTATCGATATGGAAGGCCATATTGATAGTCCTAACGTCAGCGCCGCTATCGCTGATATACGTCCATTGGTCAAAGACGTGCGCATCTTGGGCTCTTATCCAAAAGCGGTGCTTTAAGATATAGAGTGTGGTCATTCGTAACAAGATATCTATTTGAGTCAGCGTAAAAAAGGACAAAGCCATGCCATCCTCCAAAAACTTGCAAGCTAAGACGCTTCAGCCACTAACGCCAGCCTACAAGAGTATAATGGAGCTAGCACCTTATCAAACGGGTAAGCCGGTAGAAGAGCTGACGCGTGAATATGGCGTCTCAGATGTGGTCAAGCTGGCAAGTAATGAGAACCCTATGGGCTGCTCACCAAAGGTGACTTTAGCGATAACGGAGCAGTTAAGTCAGTTGGCGCGTTATCCGGATGGTAATGGCTATTATCTCAAGCAAGCGCTGTCAGACTTTACCGATATGAGTATCGATAGCATCACTTTAGGCAATGGCTCTAATGACTTGCTCGATATCTTAGCGCGAAGCTTCGTCGGTGCTGATGATGCGATCGTCTATAGTCAGTACGGGTTTGTGGTGTATTCGATGCTAGCGAAGATGCAGGGCGCGACTGGTATTGAGGTACCAGCGAAGCGTTTTGGTCATGATCTAAAAGCGATGCGTCAAGCTGTCCTAGATAATGCCAATACCAAGATCGTATTCATCGCCAATCCCAATAACCCAACGGGCACTTTATTAGATAGCGAGGCGCTACGCGAGTTTATCGCAAGCATGCCAGCTTCAGTATTAGTGGTACTAGACGAAGCCTATATCGAGTATAGTCCTGAGAGTAATAATCGGGCGCTATTAGACGAGTTTGATAATGTGGTGATAGTACGTACTTTCTCCAAAGCTTATGGCTTAGCCGGCCTACGTGTCGGCTATGCGCTCAGCTCGCCGCTAGTGGCGGATTTGCTCAACCGTATTCGCCAGCCATTTAATGTTAGCCGTATCGCTCTTGCGGCAGCAGCAGCGGCACTAACGGATCAAAGCTTTATTAGCGAAGTGCGAAAAATCAACGCCGGACAAATGCGCTGGCTTGAGAAGCAGTTTGATGCGCTAGGACTTGAATTTATCAAATCATATGCCAATTTTATTATGCTAAAAATAGAAGGTGCGGCTGATATTAACCAAGCGTTATTAGAGCAAGGGGTGATTGTACGGCCTTTAAAAGGCTATGGTCTAGAGGATTGGTTACGAATTACCGTAGGCTTAGCAGAAGATAATACACGCTTGATTGATACTTTAAAATCTATCTTAAATGCAGAGTGACTCCTTTTAATAGTCACTCATTTATATCTATTAGTTATTCCATCTAGTCGGTATTAAACTAGGCCGGGTTGAAGATTTGATATGCTTTATGATGACTGCTCAATACGCTTTAGCCGAGACACTAGATCAATTTGTAAGATACATATAATAAGATACCTATAATAAGAGATCCATGAGCTATCTAAAATCCACAAACCATCTCACTACAGAGCCGTTATTTGAGCAAGTCTGTATCATAGGTCTAGGGCTGATTGGGGCTAGTCTTGCGCAAGCGATTAAAGATAATAGCCTAAGCAAACGCCTAGTCGCTGTCGATAAGCATCAGCCGAGCATCAGCGCCGCTCTTGATCAGGGTTTGCTCGATGCTGGCGGTAGCTCTCTAGCCCAAGTCGTGAGTGGCTCTGATTTGATCGTTATCGCCATCCCAGTGCAAGCGGTATCAGCGGCATTCACTGAGATTAAAGCGGCAATGCAGAGCGGTATACTTGCCTATGACTGTGTGATCAGCGATGTTTGTAGCACCAAAGCCAATGTCATCGCCGCTGCTAACGATGTTTTTGCGACTTCACGAAAGGGCTTGCCTACTGGATTGGTACCTGCGCATCCAATTGCTGGCGCTGAGAACTCAGGCTATCATGCCCGCCGCAGCGATTTATTTATTAACCATAGCGTCATTATTTGTCCATTAGCGAGCACCGATGAGTCAGCTATCACTAAGTTGCGGCAGTTATGGGAGTCGGTCGGGGCAAGTGTGATGTCGATGGACGCTCAGCATCATGATGCGGTGCTGGCGCATACCAGTCATTTACCGCATTTATTGGCTTATAATCTAGTCGATCAGCTGGCCAGCCACGATGACAATTTAAATATGTTTCGCTATGCCGCTGGCGGTTTTCGCGACTTTACCCGTATCGCGGCGAGTGACCCTAAGATGTGGCATGATATCTTCTTTGCCAATCAAAATGCGATAATCGATGCACTCGATGAATACAGCGATTATCTACAAAATATACGTCAACTTATTATTGATAAAGATTCAACTGCCCTGATGGGCCTTTTGGGCCGCGCGCAAGCCGCACGGCGACATTTTGGTCATATGCTAACCAGCACCCCTTATACGGATACCTCTGCTATGTCAGCTTCTTATATTATTTCTCCTAATACCAGTAATGCCGTCAATGGTACGATCACCATTCCAGGTGACAAGTCGATATCGCACCGTAGTATCATGTTCGGTAGTATCGCCGAGGGCGTCACGCGCGTGACTGGGTTTTTGGAAGGGGAAGATGCGTTAGCGACGCTACAAGCATTCAGAGATATGGGCGTGACTATCGAAGGGCCAGACAACGGTAAGCTCACTATTCATGGCGTGGGGATGAATGGGCTAAAGCCGAGCAAGACACCTATCTATATGGGCAACTCTGGCACCAGTATGCGCCTGCTGGCTGGTATCTTAGCCGCGCAAGATTTCGATAGCGTGCTGACCGGTGATACGAGCCTCAATAAACGCCCAATGGAGCGTATAGCCTCGCCACTACGGCAGATGGGCGCTATCATCCAAAGCACGGGCACTAGCGGTACCTCACCGCTCAGTATTACCGGCCGCGACAAAGCGGGTAAGCCGCTGCAAGGTATTGAGTATCAGATGCCAGTGGCTTCTGCGCAAATCAAGTCTTGCTTGTTATTAGCTGGTCTGTGGAGTGAAGGTACAACGACAGTGACGCAGCCGGAAGTCAGCCGTGACCATACTGAGCGTATGCTATCAGCCTTTGGTTATGACGTGAGCGTCGATGGCAATCGTATCAGCGTGGAGGGCGGCGGTAAGTTAACCGCTGGCGATATCGCCGTGCCAGCCGACATCTCTTCAGCGGCATTTTTTATGGTGGCGGCAGCGATCAGTCAAGGTAGCGAGCTGACGTTGAGTCAAGTGGGTATCAACCCAACGCGCACTGGCGTTATCGATATCCTAAAGCTGATGAATGTAGATATCAGTCTAAGCAATGAAACTCATGTTGGCGGCGAGCCCGTCGCTGATATTACTATTCGCTCCTCAAACCTACAAGGCATTGAGATACCTGAGCACTTAGTGCCACTGGCAATCGATGAGTTCCCAGTATTATTTGTCGCTGCCAGCTGTGCAAAGGGTCGTACCGTATTAACAGGTGCTAAAGAGCTAAGAGTAAAAGAGTCTGATCGTATCGCGGTCATGGCCGATGGCTTACAAACCTTAGGGATTGACTGCACCGTAACTGAAGATGGGCTAATCATTGAGGGCAAGGGCACACAAGGTCAAAGCGATGAGATTGATAACCAGCAGCCTATCTTTGGCGGTGGTCATATTACCTCGCATCACGATCACCGTATCGCGATGAGCTTTGCGGTTGCGAGCCTGCGTGCCTCCAAGCAAATCATTATCGAAGGCGTGGAGACGGTGAATACCAGCTTCCCAGGTTTTGCAGAGCTCGCCAATCAAGTAGGTATGTCTATTGAGGTAGATAAAGGCGCTGAAACTGATAACGCCTAAAGCTTGCTATATTTTATTATTGATCAGTTAAAGTGCGATTAAAAAAAGTTTAATGATATAAGTAATTGGTAAGTAGCAATGTGTTGATGTCCTTATGACGTTGACGCATTGCTTTTCTATTTAAGTCATAAGCGCTCAGTAATAAAATGTAAGTAATAAAATCTAAATAATAAAACCAAAATAATAAAGTCCAAATAATAAAACTCTTTATCTCACAAACGCATCTTTCTCCTTTTACTGACCTGCCTATAAGCAAATGCAGGAGGTATAAAAGAGCATAAAATGCGCTTTGCCTAAATAAGTTGTCTGATGTATGACTACCCAAAATGTGCTAAAAAAACCAGTAGCCGTAGTGCAAACCACAAGACGCGGCATTATTACGGCGCTGATAGCGTTCTCCATTTGGGGCACGTTTCCGCTGTACTTTAAGCAACTAAGCGCATATGACGCGACCGAGATCATCGGTCATCGTATTGTTTGGACATTTTTATGCTTATTAGTGGTTTTAGTCGTAACCAAACGTTGGCAATGGATTAACACCCTTAAAAAAAACCCAAAATGGTTAGCGCTAACTTTTTTATCTGGTTTGATTATCGCAACTAATTGGCTCACTTACGTCTGGGCGGTGAATCACGATCAGATACTAGAAGCCAGTTTAGGGTATTTTATCGGGCCTTTGGTCGGCGTGGCGCTATCGATGATCTTATTTAAAGAGCGTATGCGGCCGTTGCAGTGGGTAGCGATTGGCTTTGCTTTGGTGTCGGTGCTCATTCAAGTCGTTATGCTAGGGAGCCTGCCTTGGATATCATTGATATTGGCTTTTAGTTTTAGCACTTATGGCACTATTCAGCGGCAAACCCCGCTAACTGCCGTTGATGCAATGTTTATCGAAACTGCGATGCTCGTACCGATATGCGTATGGTGGTTTTGGCAGGCGGATGTCGTCAGTAGTCAGATCAGCTTTTGGTTCACCTCCAATATCTGGCTATTGATGCTGGCAGGGCCGATTACCTTGATACCCTTACTGCTGTTTAATAAGTCCACTAAGCTCGTCGCTTATAGTATTCTAAGCTTTATGAATTACTTGACGCCGACCTTTATCTTTTTCTTAGCGGTGTTTTACTATAAAGAACCGTTTGATCTGCATCGCTTAGCTGTATTTGGCTTGATATGGTTCGGCTTATTATTATTTAGCATCGATTTATGGCGACATCGTCCAAGTAAAATGCTAAAAGCCAAACACTAACCCTTTGACTTCCTCCACGCCCTAGAAGGACGTGGTTTTATGGCGCTGGATGATAAAATTTATAATCTTAATGCATTCATATGACTATTAGCAGAGAACTTTAAGGATAAGCACATGTTACCTAACGAAGCAGATGTCGTATTTGTCAAAGGCTTGAGCGTTGAGGCAGTCATTGGCGTCTTCGACTGGGAGCGCGCAATCACACAGCCAATCATGATAGATATTACGCTTGAAACCGATATCAGCAAGGCGGCGCTATCAGATGACGTCAAAGATGCTTTGAGCTATAAAGACGTCTGTGATGATGTGGCAGAGTGGTGCAAAGAGCTCAAAGCCAAACTGCTTGAACATCTAGCCGAACAACTTGCCGAGAAACTATTAGCCAAATATAACTGCCAAAAATTGACCCTAAGCGTCGCTAAGCCGACAGCTATTAAAGAAGCAAACGCAGTAGGGGTACAAATCACGCGTTTTGCAAAAAATGGCAACGTGTAAACAATGAGCAATAATAATTTAGTGGGTTTGCCGCTAGAGCATTTACCAAAGATGAGTTTTGGTAAACTGCAAGCACTGCCAGTGAGTGCAGTATGGTTAGCTTTAGGCAGTAACTATCAAGCAAATCATCACTTGGCGAATGTTCGGACCACTCTAGCTAAGCTTGGCGAAATTGAGCTATCTTGTGCAATTAAAAATCCTGATATTACCGCTAGCAAAGAGCAGCCAAAACCTGATTATATCAATCAAGGCGTTTATTTAGCTTTGAACACAGATATGACTTTAGGGCAGCTACAGACGTTTTGTAAAAACTTAGAAGACGAGTGTGGTAGGGCGCGTGCACAGAAGTCACAAGGCTCCGGTCAGCAAGTAGCAGTTACCAAAGTGAGTATGGATATCGATATTTTGATGGTTAAGCTAGAAGATCAACAAAATAGCCTAAGCAGTAGTAAGAATAAATGGATTATCATAAAAGAGCGCTTTCCTTTTGCAGACCATGAAATGACTGGGATAAAAGCGCTCAAAAAAGAGCTAGAAGAATAATCTAGCTCTTTTAAATACACTTTTTAATCTACTACTGCGCGGTCAAGCCACCATCAGCGACAAACTCAGAACCGGTAGAATAGCTTGAGTCATCGGATGCCAAAAACAGCACCATACCGCTGACTTCTTCAGCCTCTGCCACGCGTCTCATCGGAATAGTTTTGGCAGATAGCATGGCATTAGTGTTAGCGCAATAGGCAGTAGCGGTTAATGATTTGTAGCAACTAACAACGGTAGCGGCGCGTAAATTTTTATTGATGCCTTATATGCATAGCGAATCTAAGGTGATTCATGAACAAGCGTTACCGTTATTTAAGACGTATACGAATCCAGAGACCGTGCACGCTGAGATAAAACACAAAGTCATTATATAGTCGAACCACTATTAAAGTGTTACAGCGTTAGACTCGTTTAGCCTACTACTGTAGTACTTGCACTCGTCTGCCTTGTACCACTTTTAATATTGATTGACTATAGATCGTTTTGGCCGCTATCCGCATCGAAATGAGGTTTTAGGACGAGTGTCTAGCGCTGAAGAGCTAGAGTTTTTAACACAACCGAATTCATCATTTTAAAGGTTTAAATACAGGTAGTGTTCTATAAAGGAGTCATTCTTTATGCACGATATAAAATGCAATATTATTTCAAGAGTGAATAAAAGTGAGAAGTGGTTTAGACATCACGCCTCACTTTGCTAATTATATCGATGACTATTTTTCAGCTGTATCCGCTTGATCCAGATCACTTTGGTCAATGACATCGATATCTTCTAAACACAGCTTATCGTACTGTTTTTGACAAAACTCAGGATCGAGCTTGCACATAGCTTGCTGCATCTGGTCTAAGCGCGTTTCAGACTGCTGAATATGCTCAAGCATTTTGGCAAAAGCTTCAGCAACAGGGTCTTGTGAATAAGGATCGATACCATAAGCTTGGAAAGTTGTATCACGTGCTGATGTTGTAGAAGGCTTATCGTCTCCGGCTTGTTCGGTTTTCTTAGGCTCATCCTTATCAGTGATAGTGCCTTTGGCCGCTTTTTCTTGTTGCTTAGAGTCATTGATTTTTGCAACGATAGGGTTGCCTTTTTCATCGTGGTACTCAGAGATCATACGCGCGGCACTACCGACCATAGTGGCGTTAGCAGGTACCGGCTTGACCACTACCGCATTCGAGCCAATTTTGGCATTTTTGCCGACCGCGAATGGGCCTAAAACTTTTGCGCCCGCACCAACGGTGACGCCATCTTCTAGCGTAGGATGACGTTTACCATTATTTTGTGAG
Source organism: Psychrobacter sp. Ps3 (assembly GCF_022129275.1). Lineage (NCBI taxonomy): Bacteria > Pseudomonadati > Pseudomonadota > Gammaproteobacteria > Moraxellales > Moraxellaceae > Psychrobacter > Psychrobacter sp. Ps3. The sequence continues at coordinate 63,743 of NZ_JADQAL010000009.1, read as the reverse complement.
ACGCCGCCTAAAGTGACACCGTGATATAAGGTGACGTCATCGCCAATCTCAGCGGTCTCGCCAATCACCACGCCGACGCCATGATCGATAAAAAAACGTTTCCCAATCCGCGCGGCAGGATGTATCTCAATACCGGTCACGATACGTGAGCCGTAAGAGATCACGCGCGCAGCGAGCTTTTGCTCATGATTCCATAAGTAGTGGGCACCGCGGTGTAGTATCAAGGCATGAATACCGGGATAAGTCAGAATAACTTCTAAGCTATTGCGGGCGGCAGGGTCACGCTTAAAGACCGCATCAATGTCTTCTTTAAGATCTTTTTTGAACGTCTTGAGCGATTTAAGTAGGGTAGATGGCGATGGCATAACGCGTCCTATCATATTCTTTGATGACATACTGAATGAAACTGCTTGTTTATCATTTTAGTTATAGCAGCTTTGCTTGACAAAATATAGCTATAAGCCATAAATAATAACAGATTCATATATAATGTAGATTTATTTACTAAAAGCAGAATGTATAGTGTCGTTATGCTGACAGGCGCACAACCTAGCCATACAGCTCATCGTAACATTCTGCTTAGTTTTATTTTAAATGGCGACTGCTTAAGTATTACTAGTAATATATTTAAGAATCTCGACGATTTGTTCAGGGGTTTGCGCCCATGCCATAGCGGCCGCGTCGACTTCTTTTAACGGATGAATAATATCGTCATTATGTAGAGTGATGTAGGGCTTACCTAAGGCGGCGCAGAAGCCGGCATCAAAGGCTGCGTTCCACTGCTTGTATTTATCACCAAAACGAATAATGGCAATATCACAGTTCTGGATTAAGGTCTTAGTGCGGATGGAGTTGACCTTAGATGACTGATGATCGCGCCAAAACTGTTTGTCGTTCTCACCCAATAGATCACCCGCAGCATCGCTAGCGTCGTGGTCAGTCACAGCTGAGGTGAACTTAATATTAAGGCCATGATTTTTTGCGCCTTGCATGATTTGCTCGCGCCAGTCTGTGTGGATCTCGCCTGATAAGTATACTGTCCAATTCATAATGAACTCCTTTTAGTTTTTAGTGCACGGCGCTTTAAGATATAACAGCGTTAGGTATTTATGAGTTTAGCAATCCTTGGATAGTTTAGCTATTAAAGCGCTTAGCAGCTGATACTCCTTTTGATCAAGCTGAAGACGTGAGCCTAGCCGTGATAAGCGTGCTGGCAGGGATCTTAGGTGCTCGCTATTAGCAAGATTGAGCGCTACCATCAGCTCAGTGCTGCGCTGCGTGAGATTTTGCAGTTGTTGCTGAGTAATAGCGGGCTCATCCCATTGCTGACGGATATAAGTGTTGACTAGGGGTGAAGCAGCTTGGTTCTCGTCATGACTACTAGTGGTTGTTTTGCTCTCATCAATGAGCTCAGGATTCGCACCCGCTTTATGAGTTTGCGCATACGCGAAAATAAAGCTTGCGATGACTTGCACGGCTGAGGCGACATTGAGCACTGGATAATCAGGGTTGGCATCGATTTGGATATGATAGTCGGCAAAGGCCAGCTCGTCATTGGTGAGGCCTCGGTCTTCACGGCCAAAGAGGATAGCAATCTTAGGGCGGCTCGATGCTGAGAGTTCGGACTGATCGCTAATATCAGTCTGCGTATCTATAAAGTCCAACATAATCTTAGCCGCCTGCGTCGGAGTCACCACGGGGCGCGGCAGATGACGACTACGACTACTGGCGGCGAACACTAGCTGACAATCACCAATTGCTTCTTCTAGAGTCGGTGCAATTTTAGCAGCTGCTAATATCTCACTACCACCCGCTGCGTGCGAGACACTAGTCTCATCTATCGGCAGCTTAGGGTCGACGACCGTCAGATGAGACAAACCCATAGTATGCATAGCTCGCGCTGCTGAACCGATATTGGCAGGTAGGGTGGTATTGACCATCACAACTTGCAGGCAGGATAAATAATCGCTAACTTTCAGGGCGCTGGGTGCAGAAGAGTTGGACGTCATATCTATAACCCTAAACGTTGGTTGATCTCTTGTTCGACGTCCAAAAGTGCAGCTGACAGGCGCGTAATTAGCTCACTTTGGTGGCTTATCTGCTGCCTACGACAAGCGCTCTCTAGCTGCTCGCTGAGCGCTACTACTTGCGTAGCGCCTAAAGTAGCACTAGCCCCCTTTAAGGCGTGAGCAAATTCAAAGCCATTGGCATTATCGTTATTGGTTTGCGCCGCTTGCATCAGTACAATTCGCTGTTTACTATCGTCGATAAAGGTCTGTACTAAATCGGCAAAGTCTTCTTCTAGTAAGTCGCGCATCTCTTCGAACTGGGCATCATCAATGATGGCGTGAGCGCTATCGTGGTAGCTATCGCCAATCGTGTTAATGTTTTTGTACTCAGCATCCATCATGATAAAAAGGTCCAATAAGGGTAAGAAAAAGTGAACTAAGTTAAGTTTACTAACGACTTATACTGCCATCAGTGGTACAGGTTTTAGTTGTAATGAAAATGTAGGTTGTCATCACTGATCATTGTTTTCAACTGTTGTAGATTATCATCATTAGGATAGACGCGCCAATGCTCTGATAAGCCGACATTGGCGATGCCATAATCGGCGTAGACGCTGAGGCCAAGCGGCGTACAGTTGTCATTTATGACGCCATCATTAGAAGTAAAATTATCTTCAGCAGTATTAGCAGCATTTGTATCTAAGGCCATAAGGTCATTGCCGTCCTCGTCATATAAGCTTGCACCCATAGCGCTATCGTAATAGTCTTGAGCGCCGCCCTCTAGCTCATCATCCTCGCCATAGTGGGATAGTCTTGGCGCTGGAATGATGTCAGCTTGTGCTGATTTTAATAAAGGCTGCAAGCGAGCAAGCAGATTAAGATCTTCATGGTGCACTTTGATACTGATCTTTTTAAGCCAGCGTAGACGCGCATCGACCATCGTCAACGCATTATCAAGGCGAGCAAATAGGCGTCCATCACGCTCACGGATACTGCCTTTAATGATGACCACCTCATCGACTTTTAACTGCTCTTTGACGCGATTAAAACGCTCAGCATAGCAGCTGACCTCAAGCCGTGAGGTGCCATCATCTAAGGTAATGACATTTCGATTACCAAAGTTGGCAATATCGATAATCAGACCCGCGAAATAACAGCTACCGTTATAGCCGGTGTCAGTGAGTTTGTTGAGCCGCGTCCCTGAAGTATAGCGTTTGAGCTCATCTAAATACTCATTAATCGGGTGACCGGTGAGATACAGGCCTAAAGTATTCTTCTCAGCTTTTAGGCGGTGCTTATCGCCCCAAATTAGCTCGGGCGTCATTTTCAGCGGCGGCGCAGCAACCACGCTGTCCATCTCACCGAACAGATCCATCATGCCAAGCTCACCATTTTTGCGGTCTTGCTCAGCGGCTTGCACCGCGCTTGGCAATTGACTCATCAATGCCCCGCGTATCTCATAAGCGGTATCGCTTGGCAAGTCAGGCCGTAGCGTAGCAGCAAAGTCATCAAAGCAGCCGGCACTGACCAAAGCTTCAAGTGTGCGTTTATTGACCTTTTTAATATCGACACGGCGACAAAAGTCGTATAAGTCGGTAAAAGGTCCATCAAGGCGACGCGCTTCGACAATAGATTCAACCGCGCCTTCTCCGACGCCTTTGATTGCGCCTAGGCCGTAGATAATATTGGTCGGGGTATCAGCGACAAAGTGCCATTCACTGCGGTTTACCGATGGATTGTCTACAGTCAATCCAAAGTTTTCACGGCAGTCATTGATAAAGAACACCACGTTGTCGGTGTTGTTCATATCGGATGTCAGTACCGCAGCCATAAATTCGGCAGGGTAGTACTGCTTAAGATAAGCGGTCTGATAAGCGAGCACCCCATAAGCAGCAGAATGCGAGCGGTTAAAACCATAACCGGCGAACTTCTCCATCAAATCAAATACACCGCCTGAGGTGACCTCATCGATACCTTGATCGGTGGCACCAGTGACAAAGATATCGCGCTGTTTGGCCATCTCTTCGGGTTTCTTTTTACCCATAGCTCGGCGCAGCATATCCGCGCCGCCGAGACTGTAACCGGCCATGACCTGCGAGATCTGCATGACTTGCTCTTGATAGACAATAACGCCGTTGGTGTTTTGCAGTATCGGTTCAAGATTGGGATGATCGTAGATGACTTCTTCGCGACCGTGTTTGCGGTCAATGTACATCTCTACCATGCCGGCATCGAGAGGGCCGGGACGGTAGAGGGCGCACATCGCGATGACATCTTCGATGTTCGTCGGTTGCAGCTTGGCTAGGTACTTTTTCATACCCATGCTCTCTAACTGAAACACGGCGGTGGTTTTGGCATCTTGAAGTAGTTTATAGGCTTTGCTGTCATCTAGTGGCAAATCTTCTAATACTAAAGCCTCTTTACCTTCACGAGCGCGGCGCTCATTAATGTTTTTCACTGCCGCATCGATGACAGTTAAGTTACGTAGTCCCAAAAAGTCAAACTTCACTAGTCCGACATCTTCGACATCGTCTTTGTCAAACTGACTAACACGGTGACCTTCGTCATCACAATAAATCGCGCTAAAATCAGTGATCCTATGCGGCGCGATCAGTACGCCGCCGGCATGCTTACCGACGTTACGGCACACGCCTTCAAGCTTAACTGCCATCTCCCAGATCTCGATGGCATCTTCATAATCCATGTTATCAGGATTGGAGATTAAGTCTTTGAGCTGCGGCTCTTGCTCTAGCGCTTGGCTGAGAGTGATGCCAGGCGTTTTAGGAATGAGCTTGGACATTTTATTGGCCAAAAAGTACGACTTGCTTTGTACTCGTGCCACGTCACGCACCACCGCTTTAGCCGCCATAGTACCGAAGGTGATGATTTGCGAGACTGCCTCACGACCATAAGTTTGCGCCACGTAATCAATGACGCGGTCGCGACCTTCGATACAAAAGTCAATATCGAAATCGGGCATCGATACCCGTTCGGGGTTCAAAAAACGCTCAAAGAGCAAGTCATAATGGATGGGATCAAGGTCAGTAATGTTCAGTGCATAGGCCACTAAGGAGCCAGCGCCAGAGCCACGCCCTGGACCGACAGGCACGCCGTTGGCTTTTGCCCAGCGGATAAAGTCCATAACGATTAAGAAGTAACCAGGAAAGCCCATCGATAAGATAATCTCTAGCTCATACTCTAAACGCTCATCGTACTGCTTACGAAAGTCGCTCCAGCTCTCGTCGCGCTCAGCCACAGGAAACAGCTTGTCCAGTCGGTGCTCAAGACCGCGCTGCGATTCGGCTCGAAAAAACGACTCTATGGTCTCGCCCTCAGGCACAGGAAAATCAGGCAGCACGTTGATGCCTAGCGTCAGTGTCACATTACAGCGAGTGGCTAGGCGGATGGTATTGTCGACCACCTGCGGAATATCGGCAAACAATTGCGCCATTTGGTCTTGAGTTTTTAGATACTGCTCATCTGAATACAAGCGCGGACGGTTAGGGTCAGCCAGTACGTACGAGCCTGCAATACAAACGCGGGCTTCGTGAGCATCGAAGTCCTCTTGCTCCAAAAACCGCACATCATTGTGGGCGATAATGGGCAGTTGATGATTGGCACCAGCGTGGATAGCCGCTTTGATAAAAGCGTCTTCGCCTGAGCGGTTGGTGCGCTTGATCGCAAAGTACAAGCGATCAGCAAAATACGCCTGCCATTCTGTGATCAGCACGTCGGCATTTTCTGGCATAGAGCTGACTAGCGCCTGTCCGACGTCTGATTTTTCGCCAAACAAGACAATAACGCCCGCTGCGTGCTCTAAGATATGACGGCGCTTGATGACAGGGGTGCCATGATTGTCAGGGTCAGCGCGACCTTCGGTAAAGCCAAGCGAGACAATACGGGTGATGTTTTGATAGCCTTCGTTGTCCATGGCCAGCAGCGTCAGTCTAGTGTCTTCATCATCCATGATAACTTCGCTGCCGATGATGGGCTTGATGCCAGCGCCAAGACAAGCGCGATAAAACTTCACCGTCGCGTACAGATTGGAGAGGTCGGTCAACGCCAGCGCACGCTGATTGTCAGCTGCCGCCGCTTTAATAAGCGGCTTTATGCGCACGATAGAATCAGTGATGGAGTATTCGCTGTGAATGCCAAGGTGTACAAATGCCATAGAGGACTCTTATTGGTGCGGTCAATAACAATAGGTTTTATTAGCGGATTTTGCGTGGTTTACATGGGAAGTTTAGGCCGTAAAAGCCTTTGTCGCAAATGCTCAATTGAGCAGGACATCATAGCATTATTTGCTGTTGACAGCTATAGCTTCGGTGGGTGCCATACGAAATAGCCTGTCTTTGCTGGCACGTACGGATATGAAAAAAGCCTTCTATATTACACTGATATAAAAGGCTTTGAGAGGAAGTAAAACGAGGTTTTTTACCAATACTTAACGCTTACCGTACTTATCACTATACTCTATCCAGAAATCTGCGTTTTCGATACCTACTTTTCTAGGATCAAACATTGGATCAAGTCCTAACTTTTTCTGTTCATCGTAGTCTTTTAGAACTTTTAATGCGGTTTTGCTAAGCAGTAGGATAGCAATGAAGTTTAAGTAACACATACTACCGAAGCCAATATCACCAAGTGCCCACATCATGCCGATTGATTGCACACTACCAGCAAAGCAGATGATCAAAAATACAATTTTTAGTATTGGCTTTAATACAGGATAACGCAGCTTGCTATCTAAATAGACAAGAGTAGTTTCAGCAATGTAGTAATAAGCTATCAAGCAGGTAAAAGCAAATAGGAAGATAGCAAGGGCCACAAAGCCACTGCCATACTGGCTAAATACGGTTGATACCGCCGCTTGTGTAAATGCGGTACCAGCGTCCACACCTGGCATGTTTTCAACCAACGTCATGCCCTCTGCCGGAATGACATTGTACATACCTGTAGATAAGATCATCAGTGCGGTCGCAGTACAGACGAGAACGGTGTCAATATAAATCGAAAAGCCCTGCACCAAACCTTGCTTGGCAGGGTGTGATACTTCAGCAGCAGCGGAGCTAAAAGTCGCCTCGCCAGCACCGGCGACGTTGGAGAATACCGCGCGGCGTACGCCCCAAGAAATAGCAGTACCAACGATGCCGCCAAAGACAGCGTCCATTCCAAAGGCGCTCTTGAAGATAAGGGCAAACATGGCAGGTATGTTGGATGCATTAAAGGCTAAGACGATGACCATCATTAAAATATAACCAATCGCCATAAAAGGTACAACAGTACCAGCAAAGCTGGCAATACGTTTTACGCCACCAAATATAATAATGGCCAATAGCGCCACAATGATTATACCAGTCACCGAAGAGGGGATATTAAAAGCGGTCTGAAAGGAGTCAGCGATGGTATTGGCTTGAACGCCAGGAACCAATACGCCATAAGACAGGCAAGTGACGGCAGCAACGACAATGGCAAAAGGCTTCATCTTAAGGCCGCGCTCAATATAAAATGGCGAACCACCACGGTACTGACCATCCACATCGTCTTTGTATACCTGCGCAAGGGTGGATTCAATAAAGGCACTTGCACCGCCCAGCAGCCCCATCACAATCATCCAAAATACGGCTCCAGGTCCGCCAGCTGCGATGGCCGTGGCAACCCCAGCAATGTTACCAACACCAATACGACCCGACAACGCCATACAAAAGGCTTGGAATGAGCTAATACCTCTATTTGAAGTTTGCTTGTCAAATAATAACTTGATCATCTCTTTAAAATAGCGGAACTGTACACCGCGGGTCATAATCGTAAAATAAATACCGACACCGAGTGCCAAATAAACTAACGCATCACTCCAGATATAGCCGACTATGGTGTTAATAATTGCTTCCATGAGCTTACTTCCTTGTAAGTTTGACTAAAGAATTCAATTGTTTTGATATGAAATACAGTCACATTAAGCGCGTTAATATGACCGTACGTGTTGTGAAGCTCTACTAATTGACCACCCAAATAGTCTTAGTCTGTGTGTATTGTTCCAACGCTTCTAGACCGTTATCACGTCCGCCGAATCCTGACTGTTTATAGCCGCCAAATGGCGTTGTGATATCGCCTTCTGAAAAGCCATTGATAGAGACAGTGCCCGCTTTGATGGCTGAAGCGACTCGATACGCGCGCTTGATGTTTTGAGTATAAAATGACGCCGCCAAACCATAGCTAGACTGATTGGCAAGACTAATGGCTTCTTCTTCAGTCTCGAAGCTAGTGACGGCAAGGATGGGACCAAATACCTCTTCATTAAACAAAGTCATGTCGGGACTGACATTGTCAAAAATAGTAGGCTCGACATACCAACCGCTGCCCAATTCTGAATGGATGTTGCCTCCTGCCACAAGCGTTGCGCCTTCATCTTTGGTGGTTTGTAGATAATGACTCACCTTGTCGAAATGTGCTTTTTCGATCATTGGGCCAATGGCAGTGCTTGGATCATAAGGTGAGCCAACTTTCCAGTCTTTTAGACCTTCTTTAAGTTTTTCAAGTAAAGCGGCTTTTTGGCTGCTATGTACGATCAAACGTGATCCGCAGCTACAGTTTTCACTCATGTTCCAAAATGCAGCAGACAAGATGTCGTTGATTGAGGCGTCATCAAGTACAGCGTCATCAAAGACAACTTGCGGGCTCTTGCCGCCGCACTCTAAGACGATTTCCTTTAAGTTGCTTTGTGCCGCGTATTGTAAGAACAGACGTCCGACTTCTGTTGAGCCAGTGAATGACACCATATCCACATCCATATGCTGACCGAGTGCTGCACCGACTTTTTCCCCAAGACCACAGACCAGCTGTAAGGCTTCTTTTGGCACGCCAGCTTCGTAGGCGAGTTCGGTTAAGCGGTAGGCGGATAGGGAGGTCAGCTCAGCGGGTTTGACAATGACGGAGTTGCCTGAGATGAGAGCAGGGGCGACTTTCCAAGCGTACATTTGGGCTGGAAAGTTCCAAGGTAACACCGCACCGACGACGCCAATAGGCTCTTGTACGATGAGAGCTAAAGCGGCGCTGCCAGTTGGAGCGACTTTACCGAAAACCTTATCAGCGGCCTCGGCGTACCATTCAAAAGTCTCAATGGTCGCTGGGATATCGGTATTTAGGCATTCGGTAATGGGTTTGCCCGCATCCACACAATCTAATGCTGCAAGTTCCTCGCTATGTTCGTGCATGAGCGCACACCAGCGCTGCATGATGGCTTTACGCTCAGCTGATGCTAGACGTCGCCATTCACCATTCTCAAAGCTATCGCGTGCGACCTTGACGGTAATGTCAACATCATCGGCGTTACCTGAGGCGATTTGACCGATGACGCTGTTATCAATAGGCGTGTAATTGTCTAAGGTCTCTGTTGATAGATTTTCGGCGGCGATTAAGTGACCCGCCCATAGTTTTTGTTGTTTTGCTTGCTCGAATACTTGTTCTTTAGTGCTCATTTTTCTAATCCTTGTCTGCTAAATTTGATGCCGTCAGTTTAACTACGGCTTCAAATTTAGCATTGGTTATCCTTAACAGTTCTTTTACTAAGCTGAGTGCTATTTAGACAGCAATGCTAAAAACTCTGATTTCTCATCTGCTGGCATGTCCGTGAGTGGTACGCGAACTGAGCCAACATCCATAGTGCCGTTTAAGCATCCCGCTTTGGCCTTTTGGTTGTAGTTGCCAGACTCCATAGAATGAATGGCAGGATAAATCTCACTCATGATTTGCTTGGCTTTATCCCAGTCGCCTTGCTGGGTGGCCTCAAACAGAGCGACTTGTTCGGCTGGAAAGACGTTTGCTGCGCCTGCGATCCAGCTTTTTGCACCCCAAAAGAAGAAGTCAACGGGTTGATCATCACAGCCACAAACCACTTCAAAGTCATCAAAACCAGCTTGTAGCATACGTAACGCGTGGCTAAAGTCGCCGCTACTTTCTTTTACGCCGACGATGTTAGGGTGCTTGGCTAGATGAGCAATCGTGTCAAATTCAATGGCAACGCCGACACGGTCCGGAAAGTTGTACATGATGATTGGCAGCTCGCTGGCATCGGCTACTTTTTCAAAGTGGGCGATGATGCCATCTTGCTCAGGTAAGCTATAAGGGGTGGCAGACAGCATAAGCCCGTCATAACCTAAGGTTTTTGCTTGTGCGGCAAGCTCAATAGAATGATCGGTTGATAAGCTGTTAATACCAGCGATAAGGGTCACTTTATTTTTTGCAGCTTCAGCAATAGTGGTCAATACCAACTCACGCTCAGCATCTGAAAACGTGTAGTATTCACCAGTAGTGCCGCAAGCGACGATACCAGCAACGCCTTTATCGATAAAGGCTTCGACCAGTGCCGTTAGTTTTTGCGCATCAACGTTACCGTTATGGTCAAATGGGGTAACGATTGGGACTAAGATTCCATTAATATTCATAAGTCTTTCCTTGTTAGTAGTGATTTAAATAATGGTGATTCAATATTGAATCGGTTGGTTTTTTGCTTGCTACACGGCAGTCATAAACTGCTTATTTGAAACGGTTAAGTCGATATGGTTTTGGATCTATCACAGGGGGCTCATCAAAATATAGCTCCGCGACCATTCGTGCGCTGACGACAGCTTGCGTTAGGCCCAAATGTTGATGCCCGAAGTTTAAAAACACCTTGTCAATCCTATCTATGATGGGTAGTGAATCCGCTGTTGAAGGTCGAAAACCCATCCAAGGCACACTGTCTGCTGCATTTAATGGTGCTTTTAGCATGGGCTGCGCTTGTTGCAATAACATGTGAGCTCGCCTCATATTTGCTGGCGCGTCAAGTCCTGCATACTCCACAGTGCCAGCCAAACGCAAGCCCTCTTGCATCGGTGTCATAATAAAGCGCCGATCCATACTGGATACGGGTATCTGCAAACGCTGCGGCTCATGCGGTAGCATTAGATGATAGCCACGCTCGGTATCTAACGGTACCGTCACACCAGTGAGTTTCCTCGCCAATGTTTTTGAATGAGCACCGGCAGATAGCATGACCTTAGATGCTGTCATATCGCCTTGACTGGTGGTTAGACGAATACCGTCTGGATGCACGGCTGCATCCAGTACACGGCAATGTTCAATCGTATGACCCCCTAATTGTCTAAAGGTACTGTGAAGCTGTTTCATGACGGATTTTAGATTGGTGATGTGACCGGTATTTGGAAAGAATAACGCCGCCAACTGGTTATCTTGTAAGGCAGGCTCACGCGCCAACAGCTCTTTTTGACTGAGTAACTCATTTGCCACACCAATCTCGTTAAGACGGTTGCCATGTGCGGTTAATAACGACACGCTAACCGGTTTTTCAACCGTTAATAATGAGCCTTCAATATGTACCCAATCGTTTAGTTTCCACTGATTAGCAAAATCCTGCCAAGTTTGAATGCTGCTCTGATTAAGGGCCATTAATGCCTGATGAATGCGCTCAAATGGCTCAGGGCGCATGTTCATGAGCAATTGCATTGCCCAAGGCATTAAGCGCGGTAGATAGCGCCAGTCTATACGTAATGGCCCTGTTGGGTTAAAGAGCATGGCTGGGATATGGCGAAGCATACTTGCATCGGCAATCGGAAAAACCTGCTCGGCAGCGATATGACCGGCGTTACCTAATGATGCGCCTTGACCGACTTTATTGGCGTCGAGTAATGCGACCTTGATGCCTCGCGCTTGTAACGTCACCGCAGTCGCAAGACCGATAATGCCGCTACCAATAATATGAATGTCGAAGTGTGAGGTGCTCATAAGATCTCTCGATAATACTCATGCATAAACATTGGCTGACCAATTTATTGCTATCTGTGGTTTCGCATATGCTTAATAGTTTTTTTAGCAATTGCTTAATAATTACATAACAAGTGTTTAGCAAGAAATGCCCCATTTGAATGGGTCGTCTTCTTGTACAATCAGTGTGGTCTCGGCGCAGACATGGGCATGACCACAGATAGTTGGGTTAATCGTGTGCTCAGGGTAGGCTGTAGACTCTGTATTGTTAAGATCAGTGGCATATTGGTAGCTGCCGGTAAATACGCTGCCAACAATACTTTGTTGGCGCCAGATTTGACTAGGCGCTAAGAGGTCGTCAGCAGCAAGGCAGGCCAGTTTGGCACTGGTGCCGGTACCGCAAGGTGAGCGGTCGTACGCCGCACCTGGGCATAGGACGAAGTTTTTACTATCTGCTTGAGCATCATTGCTATCGGCAAACAGCTCGATATGGTCAATCTCACCGCCGTTTTCGCCAGAGATGTTAGCAGTGATTAATGCTTGCTTAATTTGCATGGTTACTTGAGTCAGTTTTTCGACATTATTTGCTTGAATGTCTTGTCCATGCTCACTGACTAAAAAGAACCAGTTGCCACCCCAAGCGATATCGCCACGGATAAGGTCTAATTCAGGAACTTGAACCTCAACTTGTTTTTTATAACGATAAGAAGGGACGTTTTGGATGCTACAGCTGCCATCATCATGCAAGGTTGTTTTGATTAAACCCACCGGGGTCTCAAACCAATGTGTGCCAGTCGTGATTTTTTGTTGATAAGCCAGCGATGCGACGACACCAATCGTGCCGTGCCCGCACATACCTAAATAACCAGCATTGTTGAAAAAGATAACGCCCGCTGTGGCTTTAGGATCAGTTGCAGGAAGAAGTAGTGCACCGACAAGGACATCATTGCCGCGTGGCTCTAGAATGATACTTTGGCGCAGATGGTCAAAGTTTTGTTTGAAGTAATGCAGTTTTTCTTGCATGGTCTCACCGACCAGTTCAGGAAAGCCGTCATAGACCATACGAGTAGGCTCACCGCCAGTATGTGAGTCGATAATTTTAAAGTTAAATAATGTAGAAGACATGACGGGCACCCTAATTCATCCTTGAGAAAGTTACATTCCATTGTTGTGCAATAGAGCTAATGCAAGCATAGCTTGCAGTCATCAATTAATCCGCAATTGCTAAGGTCTACATATAGAATGGATGTTTTTGGATAAAGCGTCTTGCTGTTTTTTCATGGATAAATGCGCATTTCTGCATAGTGGCTCAGTGTACACTAGTAAGGTTGTAATATATTTTTGGAGTAAATAAGACATGACTTTTTTCATAAATATAGTCAGTGGATGCTGTTATATAAGCTCTGTGTCATAGAATATGAGAGTAATTGCATATAGAGTTTTTTAACGTTTAATATGTGTATTCAGCTTGATAGAACAAGGAAGCGCTATGCTTGATGAAGTAAATGAAAACACTGAACTTGTGATGTCACTACAAGAGAGTATTACGTCTTATTATCCAGAAAGTATGGATGAATTTGTTGGGAATATATCGCTATTGCTGCCTTTGATTGACAATTTCACCAAGATTGTCTTTTTTGTAAAAGATGAGCAGGCGCGTTATCAGCTGGCAAACAGAACGCTGTTAAAACGTTGTCAGTTGAGGCAGCACGAAGATATCGTGGGATTTACCACAGAAGAGGTGTTTTCACATCATCAGGGCAAAGACTATATGGTGCAAGATATGAAGGTATTGCGCGAGGGAAAGTCGATTGTCGACAACTTAGAGCTGCACAGTTATGCGTCTGGTCAATTAGGGTGGTGTATTACCAATAAGCTGCCTATTTATAATAAGAGTCAACAAGTGGTGGCGATGGTTGGGATATCAGTCGATATTGATGAAGATAATGAGCGCGTTTTACGTAAACACGCTCGCTTGGCAGAAGTTGCTCAGTTTGTACGAGCTAACCTCGATCAAAAAATTAATGTGGCTCAGCTAGCGGAACTGGCTAATTTGAGCGTGTCGCAGCTAGAGCGAACGTTTAAGGCAGTGCTCAGTATGTCGCCGCTGCAGTTTGTACAAAAGCTACGCTTGGAGTATGCGGTGAAGTTATTGGCTAATCCTGAAATGTCAGTGACTCAGGTATCGTTGAACTGCGGCTATAGTGATCACAGCGCTTTTAGCCGCCAGTTCAAGCAGTTCACAGGCATATCGCCTACTCAGTTCCGCCACGCGTATTTGACACCAAAAAGTTAACTTAATACCCAACCACTGCTGCATCGACAATACGCGGATCAGAAGCACCATAAATCCCAGTAGGTGTCAGCATAATAGACTGAGTCGAGCCCATAGTGTCTTTGGGGCTGACTTTATGCCCCATAGATTCTAGCTTTTTTACCGTATCGATATTGAGAGCTTTCTCAACACGAATCTCATCAGGCAGCCACTGATCATGGATACGCGGCGCGTGCGTGGCCTCAGCGATATTCATATCGTGGTCGATAACGTTTGAGATGATTTGGGTAACGGTAGTGATGATACGGCTACCACCGGGGCTACCAGTGACGATATAGGGCTTACTGTCTTTAAATACTAAGGTCGGGCTCATAGAAGATAAAGGACGTTTGCCCGCTTCAACGGCGTTTGCCGCGCCGCCGATAAGTCCATAGGCGTTTGGGGTGCCAGGCTTAGCAGAGAAATCATCCATCTCATTGTTGAGCAGTATACCTGTACCTTCGGCGACAAGGCCGGTGCCATAAGAGAAATTGAGCGTATAGGTATTGGCTACTGCGTTACCGGCTTGATCAACGATAGAAAAATGCGTGGTTTGATCGCTCTCATAGGGCAGTGGGTTATTGGCTTTGATACTAGCCGCTGGCGTGGCCTTATTAGGATCGATTAGGCTGCGTAGTTTGTTGGCGTAAGGACGGGCGGTCAGTCCGCTAGTCGGCACATCGACAAAGTCAGAATCGCCTAGATACTCCGCTCGATCGGCATAAGCCAACTGCATCGCCTCGCTCATTAAATGTATCGTTTGCGCGCTATTTTGCCCATAGTCCTTGAGCGGATAGCCTTCTAAGATATTTAGGATTTGCACGATATGAATGCCACCAGAGGACGGCGGCGGCATAGAGACAATCTCATAGCCGCGGTAGTTGCCGGTCACAGGCTCGCGGGCAATGGCCTCATAATCCGCTAAGTCCTGCAAGCTCATAGCGCCGCCAGCCTCGTTTACCGCTTTCACTAATTTAAGCGCTGTTTCCCCTTGATAAAAACCATCTGCGCCTTTATCCGCAATAAGCTGTAGCGAGTGCGCAAGCTCTGGCTGACGCAAACGCTCACCAGGCTGATAGGTACTGCCATCAGGTTTGAAGAATATCTTTTTGGTACTTGGCCACTTTTGTAGCCGCTCTTTTAAAGCCTCCAAAGATTCAGACAAGCCTGCGGTGACGTCAATACCATCAGCTGCCAGCGCTATAGCAGGTGCCATCACTTGCTGGCGCGTCATAGTGCCGTGATCCTCAAGCGCTTTAAGTAGTCCGGCAACGGTACCTGGCACGCCAACCGCTAAGCCGTGATAACGCGACAAATTACTGATCGCATCGCCATTAGCATCCAAATACATATCGCGCGTCGCACGACTAGGCGCTTTTTCGCGATAATCAAGGGCAATGGTCTTATCTTGCTTGGCATCATAAATCATCATAAAACCGCCGCCGCCAATATTACCGGCTCGCGGCAGGGTCACGGCCAAAGCAAAACCTACCGCGACCGCTGCATCAACAGCATTGCCGCCGTCTTTTAGAATTTGTAGCCCTATATCTGAGGCCAGTGCTTCTTGGCTTGCGACCATGCCGTTTTTGGCCCATAACGGATGCTGAATAGCCGCGCCTGAATAGATAGCTTGTTCGGCTTTAGCGGTAGCAGGAGAGGACAAAGCGTTGGGTGCCGCATTTGACTTAGCTACAGTTACGCGCTGAGTTTCAGAGATGAGGGTTGGGTTCTCAGTCATAGCCGCTAAGTTGATAGCGCTAGTATTGATAGCAGTGTTATTCGTCACTACTGGGCGGTTTTCCGCGCTGTGAGCAGATATTGCTAGCAAAAGGGTACTACTCAGAAGTAAAGTAGCCCTATTAAAATTGATTTTTGAAGGTATCATCGTAACGTCCTTTTAACGAGTTAGAGTAGAGACTAGCGAGCAGGTATTTTAGTTAACGATAGAGTTTATATCCTCTCAAAATGAGGACGCGCTCTATAGGAGATAAAAATAACTAAGCCAAGTCATTCGCCTGTAAATATTTAAGCGTACGCTGATGGCCATAGTGCCACTGCGCTTGCATTTGCTGTACAAAGTCGTCGTAATCAGCATGAATGAGATCAATTCGTCCTTGCCGTACATTAAGTCGTTTACGTGCATGTTGACCGGCTAGGGCTTTGCCATTATCAGCGAAGGGCAACCAATGAATCTTATTTTGCTCAATATCGTTAGTACTATTCTTATCGGCCTTAAAGGACAAAACCTCAGCTAATCTTTCATTAGGATCAAAGCCAAAAATACGCTGAATCGCAGGTGCCGCCAGTACTCTATCATAGCCCGCTTTGGTTTCAGCAAATACGCTACTGCCAAACTGAGCTGCCAACTCGATAGGTGTCAAATCTATAACGCCGCCTAAGCTCCAACCCAGCCCTTCGATAAACGTCGGCTGCAGATAGTACATATCTGCCATCGATGCTCTGACCGCTTGCGCAATATCCCAGTCCGTAACAAGATGAAGCGCTTGCATAATACGCATAGGAGCATAGCGATGAGTAGGGCAAGCTAAAGTTTGCTTATCGATACAAGCGCGCAGGTGAGCTGGGGTGAATAACACTTCTTGTAATTTGGCAGCCAGCTGCAGGTTTTTTGCTTGATGCATTTGTTTTAGCGAGTCTTCTGTGGGCACAAGACGGCTAGCAATAATCGCAGTATCAGGAGAAGTATTCATGTCAAGGCTTGGTTGTAGCTGGATCAATTCATCTAGCCAAGTCGTCTCGTCGGCAATCTCAAACATGGCAAAATTATGTAATTCGGCCAACAGCTCGTCATAAGTTTCGCGCTGATGTAATTTTAAAGTCCTAGAAGCGCTTGTTGATAGTCCTAAGCGTTTTAGCCCTTGATAAAAATAGCTAGGTTTTCGTTGTTTTGCGCTTAGCGTAAAATCTTGGCGATGCTGACTGGATTTTACGACGTTATAGAGCGCCTTACTCTCAATTAATAGTTTTAGATCTTCTGGGTCTGGGGCGATATTGACTAAAAGACTGGCTAGACTCCCGCCGCAAGTGGCTAGTATCAAATCAGGCTTTAGGCCGTACTCACACAAAGCAGCGTAACTGCCTAGATAGTAGCCAAAACGGTAGCCACCACCCGAGAATAGCTGCACGCGTTGATAAGGTTTGGACTCAAGTAAGCTATCGTTATTCATTGGAGACTAGTCCACTTTTATCGCCAAAGATACGGTAAAAATACCAAAGCGATCGATGCGCATATCAATCTTTTTAAACCCTGCCTGCGTGACAAGCTGATCCATCTCTGCTTGCGAGCGGCAGCGCATCACCCAGCTACTGCCGCGATGATTGTTTAAGGTTTTGCTGATAAACTCTTGTTCAGGATGCCATGGCTGATTGGTATAAAGCAAATAACCGTTAGGCGCTAAGCTGTCATTTATACCTGCGAGCGCAGTACTGACCAAGGTATTGTCGGAGAATAATTCGAACACCCCTGAAGCGATTGCTACATCGAAGGCGTTTGCGGCACTATTTTTGACATTTGGTAAATTATTGCCTTGATTATCTTTATAGCTGGCATCATCAAAAGCGTCTTTTTGCACCGCATTGACCCGATTATCTAAGCCTAATTTGACTCCCTTATTTGTGATCACTTGCACATTGTGCG
Source organism: Psychrobacter sp. Ps3 (assembly GCF_022129275.1). NCBI lineage: Bacteria > Pseudomonadati > Pseudomonadota > Gammaproteobacteria > Moraxellales > Moraxellaceae > Psychrobacter > Psychrobacter sp. Ps3. The sequence goes on along the minus strand of NZ_JADQAL010000009.1, from coordinate 46,000 downwards.
CGTCATAATCGCGCATCTCAGCTTGTAGTTGCTCATACTCTGCTAATAAATCAAAAACGTAATAGCCATTACCACTAGCAATATCGAGAATACTTAACGTTGACTCATTATTTTCGGTTTCGCTGTTTATAGTAAGGATTTGCATACGCTGATCCAGTGCCTTTCGTCCAAGCTCTAACAAATGCTGACGGCGTATCCGAATCCCTTGCCAACCGATATTGCTCAGATAAAACTTATCGACCGCTTTGCCAAAAGCATTGCTACCTTTTGGCGCGTTGGCATAGACTTTGTCAAGCGAGCTGCCAGAGTCAAAACCATGCTCTAGGCCGGTAGCGATAGCATCGCTGACATGGCCAAATTTTTGCATAGCAAAGCGGGTCATAGCAAAGCTTGGGTTAAAGGGTTTAAGGGCAAGGCGATCGACTTTATCTTTACTGGCGCTATTGAGGTGAGCGCCGGTTAAATCCACTTTATCAGTGCTGTTCGCGAATAAGCTATCGGCAAAGTCGATACAATCAGCGAAGATATCAGCCTTATTAGTCTCATGAAATATCGCATGAAAGCTATCTGGGTATAGCTGCCAGCGCTTATTAGGCGAGCTTAATTGCTCATAAAACTGACGTTCAGCTTGCTTGTCGACCACATAGTCTTTGCCCGCGCATAGTATAAAAGTTGGCGCGGTAATAGCGCCAGCATCATCAAGCAGACGTTGACCGGTTGCATGAGTGTCAATAAGCAAGTCACTTGATATTGATCCTGAAATCAGTGGGTCTGCATTATAAGCGGCTTGCGCGTCTTTATCATGGGTCAGGACTTGCGCTTTGACATAGCTCGATACTCTGGACATCAAACCAAATTTACGCGCGACTTTAAGAGCCGGAATCGCAAAGGGAATATATAGACGGATGCTGAGCGCCGGCGTGCCAAGGATCATACCGCGAATATTTGGCGCATAATCATGCACCCAAGCCGCGGCTAATACCGCTCCTATACTACTGGCCACGATCACAGTATCTTCTAAGCCAATACCTGTTTGCTGAGTGACTAAGGTCACAAAGTCATTGAGGTCGCGCTCAAGCTCTGTAACGCTATCGGCGTGGTCTTTGATACCGCCTGAGCGCCCATTACCGCGTGCATCCCAAGCAAACACTTGATAACCGGCTTGGACAAAGCGCTCTGCTAACTCTGTTAAACGTCCCGAATGCTCATGACCTCGGTGCAAGAGGATGACTTGCTTTTGCTCGGACTGCTGTTGCTTAGATAGATTAGCCAATTGCGCTAATGGCATGGTTAACCAATAGCGATAATAGAGCGCCGTACCATCGTAAGCATTAAAGCAGCTGTGCTCAGTGATAATACGAGCCGATATATTAGCGGTATTGGCTGATGCTTTGACAGAGTTTTTTTCAGCTTTATGAGTAGGTTCGGTTAGCATATTAGCGCGTCCTTGTGAGCGAATGGTGGAAGAGGCCTCGACAGACTTGGCTATTGGCGGCGGATGATAGTGGTTGAAGTAAAACTTTGCGATAAAAGCGAGGCGATTAAGCGAGGTCTTGATGAGTAATAGCTGATTGAGCAAAAATAAAGGCTTTATATAACCAATACGAGGCTGACGATGAGCCATACAATTAACGCAAGGCTGAGCAAAGGCCATAAAAAACCCAATAGCGCCTAACTCAAAGGCTCGATCGCTTTTACCCAATGGCCCATGATTGGCGCGTTCACCAGTGGTTAGACTGGCGCTAATAGCCACCACTTCCGTTAGCATACTTAAGCTATTAATGAGCTTTAGATGAGTGTGATTGGAGAGTTTGGCGGAAGACAGATCCTGTGGAAGCTGTAAAGCCTTAGGACTAAAATATAGCTTGTTGCCAGTAGTGGTAGGTATATGCGGGGACAAACTCGCTATTAATAAATAGTCTGAGACTATATCACCACCTTCATTGAGCACCGCTCCTAGATTTGAGGCTTGCTGGTGCTCCTTTGCCATCATGCCATCGATGGCGTTTAATGCCATACGCACAAAGAGCGCTACAGGTAATATGAGCCAGATACGCGCATTTCGCTCAGTAGGGTTGTTCGTTAGGGTGTTATTATTCGCTTGCGGCGCTATATTGGCTATAACATAAGCGCTACCAGCACTAAGCACAATAGCGCTAACAGTGACTTGATTGGCACTCACGCCAAAACTTACCAAGGCATCACTGATAGGCCGCAACTGATTTTGAAATTGAGTCTTTAGCTGATATATAGACATAGTCAATAAGGTTCAGATACGAGTGATAAAATGACAACTGACCAATAAGCGCAGATGTAAAAGTACTAACAAATCCTACCACAACCATAAAGCTTTAAGATAAATAAAATCAAACATTAGTTCTAGGGATGATTTAGCCAATTTTTGTATGAACAGAATTAGGGCGTGTCCCTAATGTTTTTTTGAATAAATATCTCCTTTTTTGCGTGATATCCCTTAAACTTGTTGATATGTTGCTCAATCGTAACGTTTCTTGTATCAAGCAACTACAATGGAGCTAAATTAACCGAAGCAAATGGTAGCAACCCTGTATAGCACTAGATAACTTAAAACAAAAAAAGGGATTTTTATGTCAGTTATTCATCACAAGAAATCACCATATTCACTTTCAATGCTAAAGTTGATGCCAATTTCTATGCCGATGGCGCATCCGCAGCGTACCAAACGCAAATGGCTATCGCGCGCCAGTTATACGTTACTATTAGCGAGTAGCGCTGCGGTTATGAGCGGTTGTCAGTCTAATAAGTCGTTAGATAGCTCTAATCACAGCTCCGCTGCGCTCATCGATTTTAGCGTTGTCGACCCTGCGGTTATGCAAGCACAAAGTGAAGCTTTTAATCAAAGCCTACAAGCGCACGACGAGCGTTATGAGCAGCTCTTCGATCAAACCCGCTTCCCTAATAGTGATAGCCAAGCCAAACGTCATTTAATAAGTGCTATTCGTCAACATTTAGCGACTGATCATGTCGCGGTGGCACAGGCTAACTATAATGCCGTGCCTTTTATCGATGCCGATAGTATCGATGCTGGCTCGACAGGGTTACTCAGAACGATTCTTGAAGTCTACGGCCATCGCGAAGCGCAAGAGAATGATGATTACGAAAATCATAGCGATTATGACTATGATAACTATGATAACTACAACGACTATGAAAGCCATAACGAAACCGCTGCAGATGCAGTGAGCGCAGCGGCTGACTTTGAAGTCGCTTATGAAGTGGATGGTTATGAGTATGATAGCGATGGCTACGATATCGATGGTTATGACGAATACGGTTATGATCGCAGCGGCTACGATTATGACGGGTTTGATGAGGAGGGCTATGACAAAGAAGGCTATGATTACTACGGTGAAACCGCAGAGGGTTATAACAATGGCAGCCGCGATACTAGCTTGCGCGCGCGTATAGCCAGTAACAATCCAAAACAGTGGTTGGCAGATTTTGAAGCACTGCAAGCGGCCAAACAAAGCGAGAAGGTTAAACCAACCAACCCTGCAGCCAATCCGGTCAAATCCTCCACTCCTGGCGCTATCAGTATGGTTTTAGATATGCTGCATAAAACCCCCGAGCAAGTCGCAGCTACCAACGCTTATCAGTATAAATATTTGACCTTTAATAGCGTTAGTCAATATCTACCAAAACAGCGCCAGTTTAAGATCGTCTACAGCTACGATTACGCTGCACCTACTATCAGCTCATCGGTGCAGTTGCCGTTAGCTTTAGATTTCAATACCAGTAAAGTCACCTTAGATCCAGCGCTTATCATGCCGCTGGTGGCTTTAGCCAATCCTGAGGATACGCCAACGCAGATGACAGCGCATACGGTGGACTTTGGTTTACCTGAGGCTATCACTTCTCAAGTGCCAACTGCAGTCATCTATGACGCTGCTATCAATGCTATGCAGGCAAGCATGGCAGAGTTGGCGCCCGAACACTTCAGCGCCGTTGATATTCAAGAAGATGAATTTGCAAAACAAGTGGGCGCCGCGCGAGCAGTCAAAGTTAACTTTGGTAGCAAGCAAACCGGCGAGATCATCGGCAAAATGCTCAAATATATGAGCCAGTCGCTACAACAATATGTCGACGCTAATCCTGCTCAGTACCCAGATAACGCCATGCTAAAAAAGGCAATAGATAAAATACAGCTCTACAACAAGGGCTATCAAAGCGCTGATGTCGGTGCCTTATTGCAGCTGGTAGAAGCGATCTCTCCTATCTCCTTTAATCAAGTGAATTACTACTACCTTGATAGCTCAGATGAGTTATTGGCTAAGCAGCAACGGATCAATTTCGGTGGCGACTTGATGGGCTCAAACACGACTGTATTGAACCAAGTACGCTATGATCGCCGCAGCTTTGAGAGTAGTCCATTAACTCCGCTATTGACGCAAACATTTGGCGCAAACTCGCAGCCCGCACTTGATGGCAACGCTTGGCTTGCCGAGCAGCATCAACAAAAACAAAGATTAGAGCAGGCTCGCTACGCACGTTATGACTATGCATATGAAGATGCCTATGAAGATGTTTATGAAGACGCATACGAAAATGGCTATGAAAGTGCTGACGATGACGACGACATGGATAACGCTACTAATAGCGCAGATTAATAAAGGGTATAACTAATTTAAAATTAGTATTAAGCTTTTTAAGGATAAAAAATGAAAACTCAAATCAAGCCAGTAGCGTTATCTGTAGCTACAAATACCATTATGGCTAAGCGCTCGCTAGTCAGTAGCGCCTTGTTGGTCGGTAGTGTAGCGCTAACGGGTTGCCAGTCTATGAGTACCAACCCAAGCAGTGTGACTAATGTTGCCACCAGTCAAAACGCGGCAAAAACAAGCTTAGAGAGCGCTCTAAAAAAACAGCGCCGTAGCTCGTTTAGTTACCATAGCAACATTGAGATCAGCAATGAGCAGCAGTTTACCAATGTAGACCAAACGCAACTAGTCGCCGCAGAGACTGCCGCCAGGTATTGTGAAGAGACCCATGATCAGGCCTATGCAGATTTGATTGTCCAAGCACAAGCGCAAAACTTAGAGCTGTCCGCACCGCAGTATAAGGTACAGCGCAGCGCACTTAAAAACAAATATTTAGCGTGTAGGGACGCTTATCAAGCTTGGCAGGCTAAGAGAGCTGATGACTATTATGATAGCTATGATGACTATGACAGTGACGAGAATGAAGCTATAGTCGAAGTCAGTGAACCGTTAGCTGTCGAAGCGGAAGGGCAAGAGGGCGCCACTATCCTTGAAACCAGTACGATAAAGGGCAATCCTCTTAATGAAAAACAGAATGGAAGTACTTCACAGGCGGTAAGCCCTTATTATCAGCAGCTATTTGATAACTATGAGGATAAATCAACGCCACTCGATATTAAAAAAGCGCAATTGCTTGACGCGTATTTGCTCAAGCCTTTATCCATCAATGCGCAAGGCATTTATCAGCCGCTAGCTGGCAGGTTTACGATGCTGATGAGCGCTCAGTATCATGCGCGTAATAATCGTACTACTATTAGTCAGCCTATCTATGTCGATTTTAAGACCGGTAATATCTATCTATGGGCTGATAACTTTGCACTACTGACCTCTGAATTTGCCGATGATAAGCTTGGCACTCAGTGGCAAAACAAATGGCTACGCTTAGCGCTTGATGACGGTAGCTTGCCCAAAGGCTTCGGTAAGTCAGTGATTAAGGCGCACTTTGAAGCCTTAGACCGCACTTATGAAGCGGCGCCCGAGAGTCAGTTTGACTATATTGCGCCGACGACTTTAGCGACTCTATCGCCCAAACTGCCTACGCCTCAGCTAAATACTATGCAGCAAACGCCGCAAATCATCCGCCGCGTACAAAGTGCTGAGAGCTATGAGCAGTTTTATAAAGATTACGTTAGTATCTTTTATGAGCGGATGACCAATCAGTATCCTGAGCTTATAAAAGAAGCCAAGGCTTATGAGCCAAGCGCTCCTCGCCCTGATGCGACTAAGCTCACTAGCAAAGTACTCGTGCAGCAAGCTTTATCCTTGATGAAAAACGTCACTGATCGACAAGCAGATAGTATCGTCAATGACGTATTCGAAGGCGCAGCGCGTTCTGATAATGAAGCGATGAATAATAAAGTTGCAAACCAGCAGCCAATGATTCAAACGCTATATGGTTTGAGCCCACGCGGGCAGATACAATGGCAGCATCAGCGCAGCCACTATGCAGACTCACAAAAGGCCAATAAAGGGCTGACAATCGATGTTCTGCAGCAATATATGCCTGTCTCCTCAGCTATAGCGTTCCCAAACTTGCCAGCGGATAAACAAACCCCCAATGCTAGTAATAGTATCGATATTAGAGAGTACGGGCGTGAGCTGATGCAGTATTATGAAGAAGGCAATGGTACTGCAATTGGAAAAATGCTCTATAGCACTTTGCCTATGGCCAAGACCATGTACAGTGGAACCGTGGAGCAAGCAGAGTATCAACAGACGAACCTAGAAGCTGTTGAGGAAGAGGTTGCAGAGTAGCGGTTTTGGCTAAACTCTAAGTATAAACTAAACCCCTTGGCGCTATTTAACGATAGCGTCAAGCGGTTATTATATTCAACAAGACCTAAGTCATAAGTCTCATGGTTATAAATTAGCGCCATTGACCTTGATACATCGTTCCTAGGATAGGATTGAGCCCGATCTGATAAGCCAGATCAGCAGGGCGGGCGATGTCCCACAGCACTAAGTCTGCATCGCAGCCGACAGCGATTCTGCCCTTGTTGTTTAATCCTAGTGCCTTGGCCGCATGAACCGTAGCTCCTGCGAGCACCTCTTCTGGCGTTAAGTAAAACAACGTACAGCCCATATTCATCGCGAGCAGCAAAGAAGTTAGGGGTGAGGTGCCAGGGTTGCAATCGGTGGAGATAGCCATTGAAACCTTGTGCTGACGCAAAGTCTCTATCGGTGGCAGCTTAGTATCACGTAACGTATAAAATGCGCCGGGTAATAATACTGCGACGGTGTCGCTTGCGGCCATCTTCTTGATATCGTCCTCTGATAAATGCTCTAAGTGATCACTAGATAGTCCTTGATAATCAGCGACCAGTGCACTCGCGCCAATATTAGAGAGCTGCTCTGAATGCAGCTTGACCGGCAATTCAAGCGCGCGCGCCACTTCAAAAACCTTTCTGATTTGCTCACTACTAAAAGCTATCCCTTCACAAAAGCCATCGACAGCATCGACTAAGCCCTCACGATGCAAGATAGGCAACCACTCACACACTTGCTCGATATATTCATCAGCGCGGTCTTTATACTCTGGAGGCAAGGCGTGGGCGGCAAGATAGCTGGTGCTGACATCGATATGATGTTTTTCGCTAAGCTGACGGGCGACGGTGAGCATTTTACGCTCAGTATCCAAATCTAAACCATAGCCGGACTTGATCTCGATACTAGTCACGCCCTCGCGCATGAGTGCAAGTAGCCGCTTCTCACTTTGCGCGAATAGCTCATCAATACTAGCCGCGCGGGTAGATCTCACTGTTGAGACGATACCGCCGCCTTGCTCGGCGATGTCTTGATAGCTGGCACCATGTAGGCGCGCTTCAAACTCGTTGCTGCGGTTACCGGCATATACCAGATGAGTATGACAATCAACGAGACCTGGCGTTATCCAGTTGCCCTTAGCATCAGTAATCTGCTGGTTTTGATAGCTAGATAAAAAGCTTGATATCTCATCTTGAGCGCCTATCCAAGCAATTTTGCCATTGTTAATACCGATAGCGGCATTTTCTAGCTGACCGTAGGGCATATTATGACTGTTATTATCTGCACTTATACCAAAGCCATACTCAGCCGAAAAAGTCGCGAGATTGGCATTGATAATAAGGCTGTCAAACGATGTCATAGCGTCATCATTATTATTGGTTTGCTTTGTAGAGTTGGTCATAATATGCTCCTGCTTATTTTAGGTGAAAGCTAGCGCGTTTATAGTTTTCAATCGAAACGGGGTAGAGTGCATTTCATGCACTATTTAACTCAGGTTTTATTAAATTATTCAGGTTTTATTAAATTATATAGTTAGTAAGTAGCGCTCAACGATGGTAGATAATAGACGCGCCGCCACCTTACAACTGCGGTTGTCAATATCATAAGTGGGATTAATCTCGGCAATATCTGCTATTTTAACTTTGCCTGAGTCCATGATGAGTTTGACCGCGCGCTCCACAAAACCCAAATTGATACCATAAGCTGCCGGAGCGCTAACACCAGGCACCACGCTTGCTGGCAGGCAATCCATATCAATCGTAAGATAGATAATATCCACTTGCTCGATAAAGTTAGTGATTTGTGACGCTAGCTTTTTCCATTTTTTATGATTACAGTCTTCATCGCTAATGATTTGCACGCCTAAATCATCGGCGCGATCAAATAGGGCAGCAGTGTTTGATAGACGACTGACGCCTATGCAGCAATAATGAAAAGGCTGATTAAAGGCTTGTAGATGCTCAGCAATTTGCCGAAACGGCGTACCAGATGTGGGAGCATTGGCGGCACGAATATCAAGGTGCGCATCGAAATTAATAATACCGATGACTGTCTGAGCTTTTATTTTGTCTTGATCACTCGGCGCTGTTTGCATGGCTTGCCATAGACCCAAAAAGCTACCATAAGCTATGGCGTGACCACCACCAAGACCGATCGCTAGGCTGCCTTGTTTAATCACACTTGTAATGACATCAGCATAGCGCTGCTGCGCCTGCTCCAAGGCTTGCTCGGCAAGTGTGTCATTATCCTTACACTCGATGTCGCCGGCATCAGCCATTAAAGTTGTCAGCTTACCCTCAAAGCTATCTTGAATTTCTTTGATAACAGGGAGACTAGCAAAAGTGCTTTTTAGTAGTGGCGGAGCCGCACGAGCACCAATGCGACCTTGATTGCGGCGCACGCCTTGATCGCAAGCAAAGCCTACTAAGCCAACGCGCTGACCTGCTTTATCAAAATCATAAGGCTGAGCAAGCTGATACCAATAGCGGGCGCGCTGTGTCTCGAATGGCTCAACGCGGCCTGTCCATAGGCTCATATCCGCTTTTGTATGCTGTACCATGATGGTTGGCATGATCGGGCTCCTTTACAATGCTCTATTAATACGAGACGCTGCTAATACATGGCGCTACTTTGATAGATACCAGTCTGCGCGCAAATCTTGCCAGTGGCGCGTGAGCTCACCACTTAATACCAGCTGTTTGGCCGCTTCAATATCAGGCGCAAGATAGCGGTCTTTATCATAAAAGCTCACTTTATCACGCAAGCTGTTATGAGCGGTTTGCAGGGGCTTTGAGGTTTCAAGACCTTGTCGAAAATCGATACCTTGTCCGGCAGCCAGCAGCTCTATACCGACAATGGTCGATGTGTTTTGTACCATCTCATATAGTCGGCGCGCTGCATACGTTGCCATCGATACATGATCTTCTTGGTTAGCAGATGTTGGGATACTATCAACGCTGCCAGGATGGGCGATGGATTTATTCTCAGAAGCCAGCGCTGCGGCAGTGACATGAGCGATCATAAAGCCTGAATTGACTCCAGCGTTCTCAACCAAGAATGGCGGCAAGCCTGCGGATAAAGTCGCATCGATCAGTAGGGCAACTCTGCGCTCTGACATCGAGCCGATCTCAGCGATCGCTAATGCCAAGATATCAGCGGCAAAAGCCACCGGCTCGGCATGGAAATTACCGCCAGAGATTGCCACGGGGCCATCTTCATTATTGAAGATCAGCGGATTATCAGTCACTGCATTGGCTTCGATAAGTAGCGTTTGCCCGGCTTGATTGATAATGTCCAAGCAAGCACCCATCACTTGTGGCTGACAGCGCAGACAGTAGGGATCTTGTACGCGATCATCTTGCTCGCCCGCGTGTGAGGCACGAATCGCGCTGCCTTCGATCAAGCTTCTATGCGCCTGAGCAATCTGAATCTGCCCATGATGACCACGCACTTCATGAATACGCGCATCGAACGGGGCATCTGAACCTTTAGCAGCATCAATGGACATGGAGCCCACGATAGTGGCTGACTCTAGTAAATCACGCGCGTGGAAATAACCACGCAAAGCAAGCGCCGTCGATACTTGCGTACCGTTGATGAGTGCAAGGCCTTCCTTGGCGGCCAGGGTGATTGGCTCAAGACCATGCTGCGCTAGCGCATCAGCAGCTGATACGAGCTTGTCTTTTACAAATACTTGCCCTTCGCCCATAATCGCCAACGTCATGTGCGAGAGCGGCGCTAGATCTCCTGAGGCGCCAACTGAACCTTTAGCCGGAATATATGGGGTAATTTGGTTATTGATTAAGCCAAGTAAGCTGTCGACAACGAGGCGGCGCACGCCTGAGACGCCTTGCGCTAGACTGGCAACTTTCATTACCATAATCAGTCTGACTACATCAGCAGGTAGGGCATCTCCCGTACCGACTGAATGCGAGATGATCAAATTGCGCTGTAGTAGCTCTAATTGATCATCGCTGATTCGGGTTTTAGCCAGTAAGCCAAAGCCGGTGTTAATCCCGTAAGCGCTCTTATCACGCTCAATAATGGTTTTGACATTGTTATGCGAGGCGTCAATATCCGCGTAAGCACTCTCAGGCAAGCTCAATACCACGGGCTGATCGTAAATGTCGCGTAGCATCTCAAAGCTAAGGTGGCGTGGGTGTAGGGTTAGTTGTTTGATGTTGCTCATAAGGGTAATCCTAGGGTTGTAAGCGGTGTTAATGGTATTATTTTTAAGACAAATCGTTATAAGGTTGAGCTATCTAGGTGTTTTTAGGTACTTTAATATTTAATACGTCTCATTTGATGTCAGTGCTATCAACCAATCCAGTTAAGGTAGATGGCCAATTGACCAAAGCCCGCCGCGAGCAAAATACTGAGCACCACGCGCTCAAACCAAATGGTGACCATTTTACCAACAGAGATTGGAATCTCGGTTGCAAGGACACAAGGAATCATGGCGGAGAAAAACAGCACGCTACTAATGGAGATGACCCCTGCGACATAGCGCGTCAGTACATCTGCGTCACTCAGTAGTAGTGCTGGCAAGAACATCTCAGCCAATCCTGCTGACATACCTTTGGCAGCGACCAGCGGGTCTGGTAGGCCGCCAAGCAATGTAAATGGATAAAGCAGTAACCCTAAGGCATCGAACACGGGTGTATATTTTGCTAATAGCAATCCAGTCAAGCCGACCGCAATGATAGAGGGTACAATAGCCGCTGCCATCGTCAGGCCATCACGAAAATTAGACCACAAAATTTGTTTGAGGTCAGTGGCTCGGCGTGAGGTGGACAAACCCAAATCAAAAGCTGCCGCTAGTCGTTTACCTCTTGCGTGATCGAGGGTTGGACGCTCCACCTTATCATCAAACAGACTAATGGGCGGAATCCGAGCAGTAATCGCAGTGACCAAAAAGGTGATGATTAGTGTTGACCAAAAAAAGAGGTTCCAAAATTCCATGATTCCAAGCGTTTTGGCAACAATTACCATAAATGCGGCCGATACCGTCGAAAAGCCAGTGGCGATAATGACGGCTTCACGCGCTGAATACTGTTTTTGCAAATACACACGATTGGTAATGAGCAGACCGATAGAGTAGCTACCGACAAAGGAAGCAACGGCATCAATCGCCGATGATCCCGGCGTTTTCCAAATGGGTTTCATGATGGGCTGCATGAGCACACCAACCATCTCGAGCAGCCCAAAGCCCACCAAAAAGGCTAAAATCAGCGCACCAATGGGTACGATCATACCGACGGGTAGTGCCAGTTTTTCAAATAAAAACGGCAGCATATCGGCTTCCATTATAAAGGAAGGTGCCGCGCCAGAAACATACATCACCGCCAATATCAGACCAATGACTTTAAAACCAGTCATAATCATATGAGTGATATTCTTACGCCACGAGCCATCAAAGATAGGCTTACCCACACCATAAATCATGAGTAGAAACAATAAAAATACCGCAAGGGTATGCTGCTGCGTCACCAAGTAGGTCGCGCCATGATCGAACAATATCGTGCTTTTTTCACCAATGGTAAACGGCACAAAGAACATCACCAGACCGATAGCACTAAAGACAATCAGCTGTATCAGTGCCACAGGCTTTGATAGCAGTTTTTTTGACGATGTCGTTGCATGGTCATCATGCAGATCAGAGGTGGTGTCTTGTTCAATCATATTATCCTCCTTGATAAATAGGCGATTATGTCCTTATGCCTAGCTACAAGCTCATAAGGACAGAGGGCAAATTATTTGATCATCGGTAGATTTAGACCATATTCTTTAGCCGTCTTAATCGCCAGCTCGTAACCCGCGTCCGCATGACGCATCACTCCTGAACCGCAGTCGTTGACCAGTACCCGTGACAAGCGTTTGGCTGCGGCATCTGTGCCGTCAGCGACAATCACCATACCTGAATGCTGCGAGTAGCCCATGCCGACACCGCCGCCATGATGTAGTGATACCCACGTTGCGCCGCCTGCCACGTTCAGCATAGCGTTGAGTAGCGCCCAATCAGAGACCGCATCCGTGCCATCTTTCATGCTTTCAGTCTCACGGTTAGGGCTAGCGACTGAGCCGGTATCTAAGTGATCACGGCCGATGACGATAGGGCCTTTGAGCTCGCCGTTTTTGACCATCTCATTAAACGCCAGACCCGCTTTGTCGCGCTCACCAAGGCCAAGCCAACAGATCCGCGCCGGCAAGCCTTGAAAGTGAATGCGCTCTTTTGCCATATCAAGCCAGCGATGTACATGGGTGTTCTCGGGGAATAGCTCTTTGATTTTCTGATCGGTTTTGTAGATGTCCTCAGGATCTCCTGAGAGCGCCACCCAGCGGAATGGGCCTTTGCCTTGGCAAAACAGCGGACGAATATAAGCAGGGACAAAACCGGGGAAATTAAAGGCATCTTTGACGCCTTCATCAAACGCCACCTGGCGGATATTGTTACCGTAGTCAGTCGCTGGAATACCCATCGCTTGTAGATCTAAAATCGCTTGGACGTGTACCGCACAAGACTCAGCAGCGGCTTTGGTCAGAGCTTGGTGTTGACTTGGGTCTTCTTGCGCCGCCTTCCATTCTGCAACCGTCCAGCCGCTTGGCAAGTAGCCATTTATTAAATCATGCGCTGAGGTTTGGTCAGTGACTAGATCAGGTTGTATCTCGCCGTCTTTGGCGCGCTTAACTATCTCGGGTAAAATATCGGCGGCATTGCCGAGTAGGGCGATAGAAATGGCTTCGCCTGCGGCGGTGTGTTGCTTGATCAGCTCGTAGGCATGGTCGAGATCGTCCGCTTGCTTATCGACGTAACCGGTACGCAAACGAAAATCAATGCTCGACTGTTGGCACTCAATATTCAAAGAGGTTGCGCCAGCAAAAGTCGCCGCTAGTGGCTGTGCGCCGCCCATGCCGCCAAGTCCAGCAGTCAAGATCCAGCGTCCGCTCCAGTCACCATCATAATGCTGACGACCTGCCTCGACAAAGGTCTCGTAAGTGCCCTGTACAATGCCTTGAGTCCCGATGTAGATCCAGCTCCCCGCTGTCATCTGCCCATACATAAATAAGTCTTTACGATCGAGCTCGTTAAAGTGCTCCCATGTCGCCCAGCGCGGTACTAGGTTTGAGTTGGCAATCAAGACGCGCGGCGCGTCTTCATGAGTTTGAAATACGCCCACCGGTTTGCCGGATTGCACCAACAGCGTTTGGTTATCTTCAAGCTCTTTGAGAGATTCTAATATCTGATCATAGCTCTCCCAATTGCGCGCCGCGCGGCCGATACCGCCATAAACGACTAAGCTCTTTGGGTTTTCGGCGACATCGGGATGTAAGTTATTTTGTAGCATACGAAACGGCGCTTCGGTCAGCCAGCTTTTACAGTGCAGCTCGCTACCAGTAGGCGCAGCGATTTCACGGCTGTCATCACGGCGAGTAAAGGTAGACTCTTGAGGGGCTAATGGAGTAGTCATCATCATTCCTTATGATTATCTAAAAAGCAGTTTCGGTATTAGTAAATAATTACGCCATACATATTCGTATGGAAAAGTTGTATATACAAATTATCAATAATCGAATCGGCTTGCAAGTACTTTTTATCATTATTGACTCTGTCAAAATCGTATAATGATGGTTATAGTAAGGCTCATAATCTCATAAGAATGTTTTCTCAGTGCAGGCTGATGCCCTGTAACGACAGGGCGAAGCAATAGGTATAATTGAAATGACTACCAAAAATAGTAAAAAAAGTCCGGCGTATCAGCGTATTAAGACAGCAATTCTGCATAACATTCATAGCGGTAAATGGCAGGCAGGAGAGGCGATATCGACCGAGATGGCGCTCGCAGAAGAGTTTGGGGTGTCGCGTATGACGGTCAACCGGGCGTTAAAAGAGCTCAGTGAAGATCGGGTATTAGAGCGCCGCCAAGGCTCTGGCACCTTTGTGGCGCAGCAGCAGTTTAATCATACCTTTGTCGAGGTGCGTAATATCGCTGAGGATCTAAAGTCCGCCAATCGCGATTATCAAGCGCAAGTGGTGAGCACGCGAAGTCTTACCCAAGAAACTTTAGCAAACGAGTTGCCTAAAGAAGTGTACGATAGGTTTAGCGATATCCTAGTAAAGTCTAAGCAAAGTAATAGCGCTCAGTTAGCAAAAGAGGATCTGCCAGAAGCACTAGTATACGAGGTGAAAATTATCCATTTGGCTGATGGACTACCAATACAGTTCGAAGAGCGCTGGGTTGACGCGCAGCAGTTGCCTGATTTTATAGAGCAAGATTTTAGGGTCGTGAATACTAGCGACTATCTGATTGAGCAGACTCCATTAGAGCGAGGTAGCTATACTATTCAAGCGCTAGCGGCGCCTAAAGATATCGCTCAAGCTCTACAAATAGCGCCTAATTCGCCAACTTTAATGCTCCAGCGCCAGACTTATTCAGCGGGTAAGGTGCTAACGGTGGTAAAGATGTGGCATGCCGGCGAGCGCTATCAGTTTGCAGGGGAGCTATGATTAGTGATGATTGTTATTTTAGTCCGTCATCAAACGCTTATCGCTATTATCAAGTTTAAAGAGGCTAAGCTAAAAAAAGCATACAATTGACGTACTATAATATCTGCGCTGTTGTTGACATAAGCTACTAGGGCGTGTCCCTAATTCAAGCGTTTATGACTAAATGGGCTAAAAATGGCTAAATCTTTGGCAAACGGTGTCAAATAGCTGGTCAATATCTTGATATTACCTTCGCTATTTTCCTTGTTTGCCTGCGATTTATCTCATTTTCATCACCATTTTTGAAATAGGGACACGCCCTAATATGAATTGGCGTATTAAATCCAAACCATAAAAAGAGAGTAACAATGTCGAATCAAGGTGAGATGAATTACGAAGTTATTGATAATAAAGACAAAAAACGTTTTGAAATTCATATCGATGATCAAATCGCTTTAGAGGATTACGAATTCTTTACCACCTCTCAAGGCGAGAAGGGTATTGAGTATAAGCATACTGAAGTGCCTGATGCGCTTGGTGGCCAAGGTATCGCAGGCTACTTAGTCAAATATATCTTAGACGATGCAGCGGCTAAAGGTTTACGGGTCAAACCCACTTGTCCTTATGTAAAGTCCTATATCGACAAGCATCCAGAATACCAAGCCAATTCGGTATTTCATGACGCAACAGCTTAAGGTATTAAGCTAAGGTATCAAGGTACTAACTTAAGCTGCTAAGCCGATATAGATAGTACGATAGCAATAGCCAACAAAGAAGCCATGACGAATCATGGCTTCTTTTCTTGTTGCAATCATAAAAGCGGTCAAAAATAGCGCTTCTGCGAGATATCAAGCTTTGATGTGTTTTAAGTTATAAGTGCCAAAAGTTATGTGTGTTTATGTGTGTTGAAGATACTGAAACTGCATTATTAATTGCGCTACTAATATATATAGTAGCTAAGCAATTAGTATAGGGCTTATATAGTAATAATGAACATTTGACAAGTGGCTTTGGTAAAACCATACAAAAAGCAACGCAATGACACATATCTTTAGCAGGTTCGGCATTTATTTTTTCTAGTTTTTGCTAAAATTAGTGTCTTAATCTATTAGGTATGCTTAATAAAGCGTGCATTTACATGAATGCAAATCTCTGTGCTTAGCTCGTTTCACTTGACCTAACTGCACTTAACTGATTTGTACTTAAACGGTTTGACTTAATTAGTCTGTACTCAATAAAAGGATGATCCAATATGGCCTCACAATTTTTAAAACAAGCCAATCGCGCTGTCGCTATCGCCGCTATCATTGGTCTTGGTGTACTTAGCACAGTTGGACACGCTGCAACTTATGAGCTTGATCCCAAGCACACTGCGGTACGCTTTAGCGTAGATCACTTCGGTACTTCTACCAATGCAGGCGGTTTCTACGATTTGTCAGGTATCCTTGAGTACGCGCCTGAAGCACAAAAGGGCTTCGTTGGCATTACTATTCCTATGGGCAGCTTAAGCACAGGACTCAAAGCCTTTGATAATCATCTAAAATCTGAAGATTTTTTTAATGTCAAAGAATATCCAACGGCATATTTCAAATCTACCAACTGGCAGTTTGATGGTGATAAAGTCAAAACAGTCACCGGCGATCTGACCTTACTAGGGGAGACGCATCCGGTAACTTTGACAGCCACTAAGTTCAATTGCTACGACAGCCCAACATTAGGCGTCGAGGCTTGCGGTGGTGATTTTGAAACCACTATCGACAGAACCAAATGGGGTATCGATACCTACACAGACGGCGGTGTCATGAAAAACGTCAAGCTAGTGGTGCAGGTTGAGGGCAGCAAAAAAGCTGATCTCAAATAGCCGCTTTTAAGTGCTAACTTAGTTTGTCAGCTAACTTTTGATTGAGTAAGGGAGGTTCTCTAGATAGAATCTCCCTTACTTTTTTGAAATAAACAATAATAAGGCGGTTAACATGGGACAGTTTGAAGACATGTCGATGTTTGTACGTGTTGTCGAAGCAGGTAGTATCACCAAAGCCGCTGAGCAATTAAATATCGCTAAGTCAGCGGTAAGTCGGCGCCTAAAAGATTTAGAGACGCGCTTAGGTAATCAGCTTATCAGCCGAACCACGCGTCAATCTAATCTGACTGAGGCTGGCGAGCAGTACTATCAGCGAGCGTGCAGTATATTGAACGAAGTTGACGCGCTCAACGAGCAGACCAGCGGCGCGCCTACGCGTATCGAAGGTACACTGAAGATGACCGCGCCGTTGACTTTTGGTTTGATGCATCTTAGCGGTGTAATTGATGATTTTGCCAATCAGCATCCCGGCTTGTGCTTTGAGCTGGACTTCTCTGATCGTCATGTAGATCTGGTCGAAGAGGGCTTTGAGTTGGCCATTCGTATTAGAGAATTGCAAGACTCTACACATCAAGCCAAGCGTTTAGCGCTGATTCGTTACGCTCTGTGCGCGAGTCCTGATTATCTAAAAAAAATGGGCACGCCAAAAACTTTAGAAGATCTCAAGGAGCATCAGTTTTTGCAGTATGGCCTTGGCAAAGATAGCAGAATAGCGCTAACGGACGCCGAAGGTAAAACGCATACAGTCGCTACTCAATCAAAAATAAAAGCCAATAACGGCGACTTTTTACTCGATATGGCAGTAAAGGGTCAAGGTATTGCTTTTTTGCCTACTTTTATTACCTATAAGACCTTGGCAAGCGGTGATTTGGTATCTTTGCTTGAGGACTATCAACTGCCGACCTTAAATGCTTATGCTGTCTATCCAAAAAATCGATTTTTGTCGCAGCGCTGCCGCTACTTAATTGACTTTATTGCTGAGCGTTTGGGTGATGATCCTTACTGGGATAACCCTCTATAAGTGCGGATAAGTGATAAGCAAAAGCAAGCAGACCTTAGTAGTATGTGAAAGCGGGTATAAAGCGTAAACCATTACCGCAAGAGCGCCTAAAAGCGGCGCGTGAGGCAGCTGAAGCATTTCGAGAGCGCTTTATGGATGAGCCGGAAGTGGTCTACTATCAAAGTGTCAATCTGGTTCGGGTGCCTTATCCGACATGGTACGCCTACAGCGGCGTCTACACGCAAAGCACTTATAAGTTCCCTTATCTACATATTTTGAATCGTCTGTTCATCGTGCAGTTCCATAATGCTCTAGGCGAGCTTAAGACTTTATTGTTCTCGCCTTCTGATATCGAGGCGGATCGTGAGACTCCTTTTTTAAGCGCTTAACGAATAAAGTGCCAGATTGGTCGCCACTTGAGAGTGTGGTTGCCCCTATTTTTCGTAATGTGACTCAAGCTCTAGATGAGATCGGTCTGACGCCAGAAGATGTCGATTACATCAGCTACGACCACTTGCATACGCAAGATGTGCGACAATGGCTCGGCAGTAAAACCGCCCATGAGGACAGAGCCGCTTATTTTCCCAATGCCAAACTGCTCGTTCACGAAAAAGAGTGGCAAAGCGCGCAAGGTTTATTGCCTCTGCAAGCTGAATGGTATTGCCCTAATGGTATCATGGCAAATATCATCCGCTTACAGATGCGTTTCTTCCCCGTCAGCTGGGTCAACTGGATAGGTCATAAAACCGTGGCTTTTTTGCTCAAAAAATAATAAGGTAGAGCCTTTTTTAGTCTAGCGAATATAGCCCATGATGACCTTGCCTGCTATTAATGAGATCTGTGCTCGCGATCCTGATGAGCCTAACCGCGCCTCAACGACGCTTGAGCTGTTGTTCGATTTGGTTTATGTGATAGCCGTTGCTGCCGCTGCAAGTGGCTTGCACGAGCGTTTGCTCGCACATGATTTTTCAGGGTTTTTAACCTTTATCATTGCCTTTTTTATCTTGTGGAATGCTTGGACAAGCTTTACTTGGTTTGCCTCAGGCTATGATCCCGATGATTGGTATTATCGGCTCTCAGTGATGCTGCAGATGTTTGGCTCTCAAATGAAGAGACCGTTAAAAGGACGTTAGAACCTGGCAAGTATACAGATTTTGTGCTGCTATCCGATGATTACTTTTCCGTTCCTGAAGAAAAAATTAAAGAAATCGAATCCGTGCTAACCATTGTCGATGGCAAGCCGGTATATGGGGCTAAGGAGTATAAAAAGTATGACCCTAGACTTCCTACAGTCATTCCAGACTGGTTTCATGTAAAGCACTACGGC
Organism: Psychrobacter sp. Ps3; assembly: GCF_022129275.1. Taxonomy (NCBI): domain Bacteria; kingdom Pseudomonadati; phylum Pseudomonadota; class Gammaproteobacteria; order Moraxellales; family Moraxellaceae; genus Psychrobacter; species Psychrobacter sp. Ps3. Next base: position 26,767 of record NZ_JADQAL010000009.1, on the reverse strand, counting down.
GGATTCAAAAATACTACCTCTAAATAGTTTTATCTTTGAAGCTAACAGCCGATCTATAAGTAGATCGGTTTTTTTATGTCGCTAAGAATTGACTAAATAGATCTGAATAGACCCTAAAGAATACTGGCTAGGTCAACGAAATGGCATACTAGCCCTTCACATTGCTGGATTATTTCTATAAAATACCGACCGTGTGGTTTCTTTGGGGGCTGCATTCTATTATTTATTGCTTATCCATTTCACTCAATCAAGCGTGTACGCTGGATTTAACACAGGTGTCTTAGCTATGAGTCCTACCATCATTGCTTACGGTTATCTCGCCATCGCTATCATTTGTGAAGTGGTTGGCACGACCTTTTTGGTCAAGTCAGAGCAATTTACCCGTTTGGTGCCGACCTTGATTATGGGCGTGCTTTATGCCATCTCGTTTTATTTATTGACCCAGGCCATCAAGACCATACCACTTGGCATCGCCTATGCGCTGTGGGGTGGTTTGGGGATTGTGCTGACCTCACTAGTCGGGGTGTTCTTTTTTAAGCAAAGTCTTGATACCGCGGCGGTGGTCGGTATTGCGATGATCGTCGGTGGTGTGGTGGTGATGAACGTATTGTCAAACTCGGTGGTGCACTGACAAGTAGGTAAAAATGAACATGGACACAAAAATGGAAACGAAAAACGCGCATAAACGTAAAAAACAGCCAGAGCTGGTGCGGCGGGCGCTGCTCGATGAGGCAGCACGTATCACGCTAGAGCAGGGCTTGTCTAAAGTGACCTTTCAAGCGGTGGCAGATGCCGTCGGCGTGACCAAAGGCGGAGTGATGCATCATTTTGCTACCAAGGACGCGCTTATCTTAGAGGTATTTTATGATGCGATGGCCAAGTTTGAGGCAGAAGTCAATGCTGCCATGGCAAAGGATCCGGTCAGCTACGGCTCGTTTACCCGCGCTTATATCGACGCCACCATCAGCTTAGGCGAAAAAGGGCAGGCCGAGTTTAATAGCCAAGCGACTTTGTATGTATTGATGCTAGGAGACCGGATGCTACGCGAACGCTGGGCTGAGTGGTCAAATGAGCAGCTAAAAAAATATGCCGCTACCGACAATAGCGAAACGCTATGTATGGTACGTCTGGTCGCCGATGGTATTTGGCTCTCTGACTTTTCGGGTATCGATATCTCGGACAAGGCCTCAATACGTGAGCGCTTGATAAATATGACGCAGCAAGACTTTGATAAACCGTTTTGATAAATGACTTTGACCAATAACTTGATAAACAGCTTTGGTCAATAACACGCACATAGAAAATTTTATCTTTAACCTATGACGGCATGATTGACTGAACGCTTTTTTATAAATTCTCAGTCGCCTTAAGGAAAACTTATGACAACTACTCAGACAAACGTAAATAATTTACAAGATATTATTGATTTAACACAAACGCAGACCGCTTATATTAACGGTCGCTATCTGGCGGTCGATGATTCTTCAACGACTTTTGACGATATCAACCCAGCGACAGGTGAAGTGCTGGCGAGCATTCAGCAAACCACTGCCGAGCAAATCGATGAAGCGGTAAAAGCGGCGCAACAAGGGCAAAAAGTGTGGGCGGCAATGACCGCAGTTGAGCGTGGCCGTATTTTGTCAAAGGCAGTTGCGATATTGCGCGAGCGTAATGATGTACTGGCATTGCTTGAAACCAAAGACACCGGCAAAGCGCTGTCTGAGACTAAGTATGTCGATGTCGTCACAGGTGCCGATGTTGTTGAATACTATGCAGGGCTTGCGCCCATGATTGAGGGTCGTCAGATTCCACTGCGTGACACGAGCTTTGTCTATACGCGCCGTGAGCCACTCGGCGTCGTCGCTGGTATCGGCGCATGGAACTATCCGATTCAGATCGCGATGTGGAAGGCTGCGCCAGCGTTGGCTGCAGGTAACGCGATGATTTTTAAACCCTCAGAAGTCACGCCACTGACGGCACTGAAACTGGCGGAAATCTTTACTGAGGCGGGCATGCCAGATGGCGTCTTTAACGTCGTACAAGGCGACTACCAAGTCGGCGAAGCATTAACTCAGCATCCTGATATTGCCAAAGTCTCGTTTACAGGCGGCGTGCCAACGGGCAAAAAAGTCATGGCAAGCGCGGCATCATCGTCTCTCAAAGACGTGACATTAGAGCTGGGTGGTAAGTCGCCATTGATTATCTTTGACGATGCCGATATCGATATGGCAGCGGATATCGCCATGATGGCGAACTTCTATAGTACCGGTCAGGTCTGTACCAATGGCACGCGTGTATTTATCCCAAAAGCGCTACAAGCTAAGTTTGAAGAAGCGATCTTGACGCGGGTCAAACGTATCAAACTCGGCGATCCGATGGATGAAGATATCAATATGGGACCACTAGTGAGCTTCCCGCATATGGAGCGTGTGCTTGGCTATATCGAGCAAGGTAAAGCGGGTGGCGCGCGTCTATTGGCGGGCGGTGAGCGAGTGACGACAGACGAGCTGGCTAAAGGCGCGTATGTCGCGCCAACGGTGTTTACCGATTGCACCGATGACATGGCTATCGTGCGTGAAGAAATCTTTGGCCCTGTGATGTCGATATTGACTTATGAGACTGAGGAAGAAGTCATTCGCCGTGCCAATGATACCGAGTATGGCTTGGCGGCAGGGGTGGTAACCAAAGATCTAACCCGCGCTCATCGCGTCATCGGGCAGATAGAGGCGGGTATCTGCTGGCTAAATACTTGGGGCGAGTCGCCTGCGCAAATGCCAGTTGGCGGTTATAAGCATTCAGGTATCGGCCGCGAAAATGGCATCGAAGCCCTTGAGCATTATACGCAGACCAAATCTATCCAAGTCGAGCTGGGTAAGTTTGAGTCGGTATTTTAATGGTTTATTAACTGCCTGTTTTTTAACTATCTGTTTTAACCACCTGTTTTAACCACTTGTTTTAATGTACAAAGAAAGTTGTCGTTAGTAAGCACGTCATGTAGGTAAATACGCCGGCATGATGTGAGCTTACTGATGACATGACGTATTTTTACTATTATGGAGCGTTTTATGACATCAACCACACCTGAATATGACTACATCATTGTCGGTGCAGGCTCAGCCGGAAACGTGCTGGCCACGCGCTTGACCGAAGATGCCAACATTAAGGTGTTGCTATTAGAAGCTGGTCGACCTGATTATCGACTAGACTTTCGTACGCAGATGCCAGCGGCGCTCGCGATGCCGCTACAAGGCACTACGTATAACTGGGGCTACAAAACCGATCCTGAGCCATATATGAATAACCGCGTCATGGACTGTGGCCGCGGTAAAGGGCTGGGCGGTTCATCCCTCATCAATGGCATGTGCTACATCCGTGGTAATGCGCTCGATTTTGACGACTGGGCCAAAATCAAGGGCTTAGAAGACTGGACGTATCTCGACTGCTTGCCGTACTTTAAAAAATCAGAGAACTGCGACGCAGGCGAAAACGACTATCATGGCGTCGGTGGTCCGGTAGAAATGACCACCTCAAAACCTGGGGTCAATCCGCTGTTTGAAGCGATGATTGAAGCGGGCGTGCAGGCAGGCTATCCGCGTACAGAGGATCTAAACGGCTATCAGCAAGAAGGCTTTGGGCCAATGGATCGTTTTGTCACGCCTAATGGTCGCCGCGCATCAACGGCTCGCGGGTATCTCGACCGTGCCAAGCCGCGTGACAATATCACGATTTTGACCGGTGCCTTGACCGATGTGATTTTATTCGATGGTAAGCGCGCGGTCGGCGTTAAAGTTGAGCATCAAGGTCAAACCAAAAAATTCTATGCCGCTCGTGAAGTGATCGTCTCATCGGGTGCTATCGCTTCGCCGCAATTATTGCAGCGCTCTGGTATTGCCCCTGGTCAGTGGCTCAAAGACTTGGGTATTAATGAGGTTTTAGAGCTGCCGGGTGTCGGTAATAATCTACAAGACCATTTAGAGCTGTATATGCAGTACGAATGTAAGCTACCCGTGTCGATTGCCCCTGCCAATAAATGGTGGAATAAACCTGCGATTGGTGCTGAGTGGTTGTTTAATGGTACTGGTCTTGGCGCGTCCAATCAGTTCGAGGGTGGCGGCTTTATCCGTACTGATGAGAAATTTACGCACCCCAATATCCAGTATCACTTCTTGCCATTAGCGGTGCGTTACGATGGTCGTAGTGCGGTGAAATCGCACAGCTTCCAAGCGCATGTGGGCTCATTACGATCACCGAGTCGTGGCCGCGTCAAGCTCACCTCAAAAGACCCAAATGCGCATCCAAGTATTTTATTTAATTATATGTCGCACGAGCAGGACTGGCAAGAGTTCCGCGCGGCGATGCGTATCACTCGCGAGATTATGCATCAGCCAGCGCTTGACCCATATCGCGGCCGTGCTATCGCGCCGACCGATGATCTGGTGACCGATGCGCAGTTGGATGAGTATGTCCGCAATCATAGCGAGACCGCTTATCATCCGTCGTGTACCTGTGCGATGGGTGAGGGTAATGATTCGGTGGTCAATGGTGAAGGGCTGGTACACGGTATCGATGGTCTGCGTGTCGTTGATGCGTCGATTATGCCAAATATCATTAGTGGTAACTTAAATGCTACCACCATTATGCTGGCCGAAAAAATCGTTGATAAGATGCGCGGCAAGCAATTACCACGCTCGACGGCGGATTATTATGTCGCCAATGGCGCATCACTTCGAGCCGAGCCGATGCGTGCTTATCATACGACTGTATAAATAAACGTGCCAGCGAGTAGGCACGATATAAGGATAATATAACGTCAATTTCAAATAAAAGGCCTTTCAAAGTAAAGGTCTTTTTTATCAGCGTCAATCCGTTTGTGCTGGCAATAAACGAGAAAAACTTGTTCCTAGCTATAGGTTCTCAATTTTTATTTGACTATAGCGTAATCGTTATTCCTGTTTATATTGCTGGTTTTTGAGGTCTTGCTAAGGAGTCTGCGAATTGCTTAGCAAGTTTTATTGATTGGTACTGCTTTGTGCATCCTGCGCTTATATAGATAACGTGGTAATTCTGCACTATGTTATGACGGACAAAGCACTATCAGATCCTGTTTCATTTACCTATTGAGGTCTTTTATGTACAGTTCGCCATCAGAAGATGCGACGAAACCCTTGAGCCTAAATAAAGCGGTTTTTTTAGGCTCTGCGATTATTTCTATTTTATTGATTATTTGGACGATTGCCTTGCCAGATTATAGTGAGGCATTATTAAGCGCGAGCATGGCGTGGGTATCAGAGAGTTTTGGCTGGTATTACATGCTGGTGGTGGCTGCTTATAGTATTTTTGCTTTGTTTGTGGGCTTTTCAAAATACGGCGATATCAAGCTGGGACAAGACCACGAAAAAGCGCAGTTTCCCTTTTTGGCGTGGGCAGCGATGCTATTTTCGGCCGGTATTGGTATCGATTTATTGTTTTTTGGTGCCTCTGAACCGTTGATGCATTATCTCACGCCGCATACGGGGCTAGAGCCTGCCAGTGCCGAAGCGATGCGCCAAGCGTTATCTCAGACTTTTTTGCATTGGGGTCTGCATGGTTGGGGTATTTATGCGCTGATTGGTATGGCGCTAGCGTACTTTGCCTATCGCAAAAACATGCCACTGGCGCTACGCTCACCGCTGACGCCTATCTTTGGCGAGCGCCTAGTCAAAGGCTGGCTCGGTGATGGCATTGATACCTTTGGCGTGGTCTGTACCTTGATGGGGATTGCCACCAGCTTAGGCATCGGGGTGTTGCAGGCCAACGCGGGTTTGACCCATGTCTTCGGTATCGAGTCGAGCAAGATGGTGCAGAGCTTGATCATCTTAGGCGTAGTAGCTGCTGCCGCTATCTCTGCCATGACCGGTGTAGAGCGAGGGGTACGCCGTCTATCTGAATTCAATATGCTCTCGTCAATATTGCTATTAATCGCGATATTGGTGATGGGCAATACGGTGTACTTGCTCAATACCTTTACCCAAAGTATCGGTCAGTATTTCCAAACCATCGTTTTCAAAACATTCGACGTCTATGCCTATGACGGCAGCGCTGGTGCCGATTGGAAATCAGGCTGGACGATATTTTTCTGGGCATGGTGGGTGGCTTGGGCACCCTTTGTCGGCTTATTTATTGCGCGTATCAGCCGTGGTCGTACCTTGCGTGAGTTTGTCTTTGGTGTGATGTTTATCCCGCTGGGGTTTATCTTTGCTTGGTTTTCTATCTTTGGCAATTCAGCGATAGACTTAGTCGCCAATGGTGCGACAGAGCTTGGTGAAATCGCTATTAATGACGCGGCGATGGGCATGTTTGCCTTGTTTGAGTACTTCCCTTTTAGTGATGTTTTATCATTCGCTGGCGTGGTCATCGGGCTTATTTTCTTTGTGACTTCAGCGGACTCTGGTGCACTAGTACTGGCCAATCTCAGCTCAAAAGGTATGACCAATGATACTGATGCGCCGGTTTGGCTGCGCCTATTTTGGGCAGCGGCGACCGGTCTTATCACTTTAGGTTTGCTGTTCGCAGGCGGCTTTGCTTCGTTGCAGTCAGTGTCTGTCATCGCAGGTTTGCCATTTTCGCTGATTTTGGTGCTTTATATGATGTCGATGTGGCGCAGCCTAAAAGAAGAGGGCAATAAGCGTAAAGCCAGTACGGTTGGCACCGCAAACGTACTTGATAGCGGTAAGAGCTGGAAAGCGCGTCTGCAGCGTATCGTTAGCTTCCCAAGCCATACGCAAGTCGAGCGGTTTTTACAAAACATCGTCAAACCTGCCATGAGTGATGTCGAAAAAGAGCTAAGAACTGGCGGTCTAAAGACGTCATTGGATGTGCGAAATCTGGCCAATATCGGTGACGATCTCGATGCAGGTCTAGACGATGACAATGGTCAAATAGATGGTATCAAGCTGCGCGTCGGTCATGGCGATGAAGATGACTTTATTTATGAGGTCAATCTCATCAAAGCTGAACGTCCGAATTTTACCTTAAACACCTCAACCAAGCATGCTGAGTTTTACTACCGTGCTGAGGTGTTTTTAAGCGATGGCTCGCAGGAGTACGACTTGGTAGGCTACACCAAAGAGCAGGTGCTGGTCGATATTCTGCATCAGTATGAGCGCCATTTGCAGTATTTACATTTAGAGCGTTAATTCTTAATAAATATAGCTTTGTATAGACCCTATAAGTTCAAGATAACTTATAGGGTCTTTTTAAAGCGCAGCAAACGCAAGGCATTCAGGGTCACGAGTATCGTTGCGCCAGTGTCGGCTAAGACCGCAATCCACAAACCTGTGATACCGAGTATGGTAGTAATAAGGAAGATACCTTTTAGACCGAGCGCAAAAATGACGTTTTGATGTATATTGGCTAAGGTCGCGCGTGACAGAGCAATAAGATGAGCGACGTCAGTGACGCGGCTTTGTAATAGAGCAACGTCAGCGGTTTCGATAGCCACATCGGTACCACCACCCATCGCGATGCCGACATCTGCGCTGGCTAGAGCTGGCGCGTCATTAATTCCGTCGCCCACCATCGCTATTTTATTATTGTCCCTCATCTCGCTGAGTAAACGTAGTTTGTCTTCGGGTAACAGCTCAGCTCGCCATTCTATATCCAAAGGCGTAGCAAGCGCCTGCGCGGTGAGATGGTTATCACCTGTTAGCATGACCGAGCGCACGTTCATGGCGCTAAGCTGAGCCACACCTTGCCACGCATCGTCACGCAGCTCATCGCGCAGTGCCACTAAGCCAATCACTTCAGCGCTGTGTTCATCGAATAGCACTGAAACCGTTTTGCCTTCACTTTGCAGCGACTCAATCTGTACCTGCTGCTCGGGTAGAAGTAAGCTCTCGTCAGCGGCGTAGATAGGAGAGCCTATGGCTAAAGAGCGTCCATTGACCGTGGCATGTACCGCTTTACCAGCAGTTGCAGAGGCATTGGCAGCGATAGGAATGGCAACCTTAGCTACTCTTGCACGCTCTACGATAGCTTTGGCAAGCGGATGATTAGAGCCGGACTCAACGCTAGCGAACAACGCTAATACCTCATTTGTCCCGCTTACCTCAGTGCCTCCTTCTGTAAAGGCAACGACGTCAGTTACGCGCGGCTTGCCTTCGGTTAAGGTACCCGTCTTGTCAAAGGCCACGGTATTGACACGGCCAATGATTTCTAGGGCGCTACCGCCTTTGATTAATAAGCCGCGGCGCGCACCAACTGCTAAGCCTGAGGCAATGGCCGCCGGAGTAGATAGTACTAGCGCGCAAGGACAAGCAATCAGTAACAGTGCCAAACCGCGATACAGCCAAGTTCCCCATCCTCCGCCTAACAATAATGGCGGCACGATGATCACTAAGGCGGCAACAGCCATCACGATGGGCGTATAGTATCGACTAAATTTTTCAATAAAACGAGCGGTAGGGGCTTTGGAGGCTTGTGCTTGCTCCACAAGCTCAATAATACGCGCAATAGTATTATCAGCCGCTGTTTTTTGTACGCGTACGTGTAGGGCGCTATCAACGTTGATGGAACCTGCAAATACCTCATCGCCGACGGTTTTGACAACCGGTATCGACTCTCCTGTTACCGGCGAATCATCTAAGCTGGAGGAGCCTTGAATAATAATGCCATCAGCAGAGACTTTATCACCAGGACGGACGAGTACTCGGTCATCTACTTGTAGTAACGCGGCAGCAACTTCACGCGGCACGCCTTGCTCATCAAGTAACACGGCTCTTTTTGGCACCAGTGAGGCTAGTGCTCTAATGCCCGCACGCGCTCGATCAGCGGCAACGCTCTCTAATAATTCACCTACGGAGAACAAGAAAACAACCGCAGCCGCTTCCTCAGCCTCACCAATGATAAGGGCGCCAAGCGCTGCGATAGACATCAGCATCTCAATCGAAAAGGGAGAACCTGCTGTAGCCAGTGTCAAGGCTTTTCGTGCAAAAGGAAGCACGCCAATAACCACAGCGATAATAAAAGCCCAAGCGCCGTATGCAGGAAATACCAAAGACAGCATATAGGCTGCGCTCATCAGTAAGCCAATGCCGATGACCTGCTTGCCCTTCATTGTCTGCCACCAGTGCTGATCGTCTACATTGGCCTCATGACCAACGACTGCGTCTTGTTGTTCGGTTAATTCTGACATACCAAACCCAAGGCGTTTGATGGTCCTTTCGATATCTTTGACTTCAGTCGTGGCATCAGGCGCTAGGGTGAGCGCTAACTTTTGTGTCGCAAAGTTGAGCTGAACGTCAGAGACGCCTGGCATACGGGTTAAAGCTGTTTCGATCTTGTTAACGCAGCTGGCGCAGTCCATACCTTCAATATGATATTGCATAGTGATTTATCCTCTTATTAAAGGTATTATGAACCCTGTAGCGGCTTTAGGGTCAAGGTGTTAATGGCAGCACATCAGATTTTTATAATGAACCTTACGGCTACTTACATAGATTTAAGCAGTATAGATTTGAGCAATAAAAGGAGAGGGTAATGGCAGTCAAAGCAGCAATCAAAGCACCCATTAAAATCGGTGAGCTTGCTCGGCGCACAGGGGCGACGGTTGAGACCATTCGTTATTATGAAAAAGAGCAGTTATTGCCCGAGCCTTTTCGTAGCCAAGGCAATTATCGGTTATATCGTGAAGAGCACATCGAGCGCCTGCAGTTTATATTGCACTGTCGTACGCTTGATATGAGTTTGGATGAAGTGCGCGTGTTACTGCAGTACTGGGATACTCCAGATAAAAACTGCGGAGAGGTCAATGAGTTATTAGAGGAGCATATTGAAACCGTAGAGACACGCATGCAAGAATTGCGGCAATTAAAGCAGCACTTAATACAGCTGCGCCAAAAGTGTACAACAGAGGCACCTGCTGAATCGTGCGGGATACTACACGCGCTTGCGGATGACTCTTGTCATGATTAGTCGAATATTCTAATGATTAATAACGGTATGCAAGTTATTACCTAAGCACTGCCACCGCATGGAAAAGTTTCGTGCTAAAATCGCCAGTCATTATTTCTCAGTAGCTAGCACCCAAGTAGTTGACCCCGCGTACCTCGATATCAGATTTATAGGAAGCTGTCATGATCGTTTGGCAAAAACCGAATGCCTTTAGAATACTCTTCACCTTACGCGGTTCTGTCATTCCTCATATCTATCTGCAAGTTTTACTGATTACTTTACTTAGCGCAGTCATCTCAGCCGTCCAGCACTGGATTCCAGGCTCCTTTCCCTCTTATGGTGCTGCGCCTTTTACCTTACTGGGTATTGCTTTATCTTTGTTTCTCGGCTTTCGGAATAATGCCAGCTACCAGCGCTGGTGGGAGGGACGCTGCTTATGGGGTCAGTTGGTATACGATGCTCGTAGCTTTACTCGGCAGGTACTATCCTTTATAGACGACGACACTTATAGTGGACAGCGCGCGCAGCGCTCTATGGTGCAGCTGACGATTGCCTTTACTCACGCCCTCAGGCACAGACTTCGTAATACTTCCCCTTGGGAGGATGTTGAGCGTTTTGTAGCGCCGGAGCATCACGCCAGTATGCGTAAAGCCGGTAACCTTCCTGAATATCTCTTGCGATTAATCGGCAAAGAGCTCAGCCGTAGTCGACGTGAGCAGCTGACATCTGATCTTATGATACAAAATATGGACGAACGCGTCACCTCGATGACTATAGTTTTGGCAGCTTGCGAGCGCATTCATAACACGCCATTGCCATTTGCTTATACCTTGCTGGTGCACCGTACCACTTACCTGTACTGCTTTATGCTGCCTTTTGGCTTGGCGACGTCTTTAGGCTGGGTCACCCCTTTAGTCTGCGGCGTCATTGCGTACACCTTTTTTGGCTTAGATGCTCTCAATGAGGAAATTACCAATCCATTTGGCGTGGATGCTAATAATTTGGCTTTGACTTCTATTTCTCGCACTATCGAGATCAATTTGCTAGAAGCTCTGGGCGAAACGGATCTGCCGCCTGAGCTTATGTCTGAGGGCGGTTATTTACAGTAGTTGGTTTGAGTGTAAGTGCTCGTTTTTCTTGATTGAACTAAAGGCTGCTCTCAATATTATACTTCATATGCATTAGACGCGGCGCAATGTCCTCTTCAATCTTAGTACAGCTAAGTACAAAACTTGGCGCGCCGCAGTTAAAGGTGAGTAGACCCTCGGTAGGGTGCATGATAGCTGTGGCAACGGCATTGACCTCTTTTTGCCAATCACCAAATGAGAAGCAGTAGCCAAAATCCTCATAATCTTTAAACGCTTGCTCTAGGCTTGACTTGATGTTTAACCAGTCTTTATCGTACTTATGACGTATCGCATTCATCATAAAATCTTGTTCAGCAGATGGCATGCTTGCTAAGCACGCGCGGCCCATAGCTGTTGAGTACATAGGTAGATATGAGCCAACGTTACGCCGCATCGTCGTGGCGCTAGCGCCTTGTACCACATTGAGATTAACGAAGCCTTTGCCTCGCAAGTACTGGGTTGTCTAAAGGCTTTGAATATCGACTTTGATGACACCCGCGTCAACCCTAATGGCGGGGCGATTGCGGTCGGTCATCCGCTTGGTGCATCAGGTGCAAGGCTCGCGTTAAGTACAGCGCGCGAGCTACAGCGCACGGGTGGACGATATGCGGTCGTTAGCTTATGCATTGGTATCGGGCAAGGGCTGGCTATGGTCATAGAGCGGGTCTAAGCCTATAATTCATCTCTCAAATCTCATGCAAAAGGGCCTGTTTTTTCACCTTGTTCTACTTATCTATTCTTTGATAGGTTATCAACGATATGGCCCTTATATGCTGATTTATTTTCATTTTTTTAATCGAGCTTCCACAACTAAGCTTCTTTAACCAAGCATCTTTACTTAAGACTCTTAATATAGAATTCTTAAAGCTCCAGCAATCTCATCTCAGTCTCATTTCAGTTATCTAATTTTATCTACCTATGCTGCTACCCCGCGGCTATTTACTTTTTCATAATCAGTATGAGCAATTGCGTTACTAACACAAACTATTAACTCATATTTAAACAATGGTAATTATAATTACCATTGTTTAAATATGAGTTGCAACATAATACTTGCTATTCTAGTATAAATCCCATGGCTTGATATCTGAAGACGGTATCAAAGAATTTATAAGGGTAATAAATATTACTATTTATTGTTAACCCGCCATAAAAAGTTTTGCACTATCATTATTGATTTAATTATTACTAGAAAACCTTGTCAAGGAAAGACATTATGAGCATCAGAACATTTTCAGCAAAGTGGATGACCGAAGAGCACGAAATGGTATACGACAGTGCTCTAAAAATGTTTCAAAGCTGGGAAGAAAGAGACGAAGGATGGCGCGAGGCTGGCATGATCGATCGCGATGCTTGGGAAGAGGCGGGCGCGATGGGCTTTTTGTGTGCGTCAATACCAGAAGCATACGGCGGCGGTGGCGGCGACTTTGGTCATGAAGCGGCTATCATTTTGGCGCAGTCGCAGGCGAACCAAGCCGGGTATGGCGGTATGGTGCATTCAGGTATTGTTGCGCCTTATATCTATAAGCTTGGCACAGAAGATCAGAAAAAGTCGATATTACCAAAAATGGCAACAGGCGAGTATATCGGTGCTATTGCGATGACCGAACCGGGTACGGGTTCTGACTTACAGGCCATTAAGACTTATGCGACAAAAGATGGTGACGACTATATTATTAATGGTTCAAAAACCTTTATCACTAACGGTCAGCATGCCAATATTTTGCTATTAGCGTGCAAAACAGACCGCGATAAGGGTGCGCAGGGCGTCTCTCTTATCCTAGTTGAGACAGACGATCTACAAGGGTTTTCGCGCGGTCGTAACCTCAAAAAGACGGGCCTTGCCGGACAAGATACCTCAGAGCTATTCTTCGATAATGTCCGTGTGCCACAAAAAAACATACTCGGCGGTATGGAAGGTCTAGGCTTTATGCATATGATGCAGGAGTTGCCACAAGAGCGCCTGATTATTGCTCTGAGTGGCTGCGGCGCTATGAAACTGGCTTTAGAGCTGACCCTCGATTATGTCAAACAGCGTGAAGCTTTTGGCAAGCCGATTTGGAAGTTCCAAAATACGCGCTTTAAGCTCGCTGAGGTGCAAGCGGATTATTTAGCGGTAAAAACCTTATGCGATTCAGCAGTAGAGGCACAAATAGAAGGTAAACTTGATGCCGCGCAAGCCTCGCTCATTAAGTACTGGGTAACCGAGAAACAGTGCAAAACGATGGATGAGTGTCTGCAACTGTTTGGCGGTTATGGCTATATGTCAGAGTATCCAATCGCTCGTATGTATGCCGATGCTCGGGTACAAAAAATATACGGCGGCACTAATGAGATTATGAAAGAGCTGGCGTCACGCTTTATGTAACGGCTCTTATAGGCGTTATCGCTAATATAAAAGCTAAAATTGGATTTATAATAAATAAGTCCAGCTTTAGATTTAAACTATTATTTATTCAAAAGACAGAAAAAGGGAATTTTATGACTGAGACGGCTTATATTTTTGACAGTATCCGTACGCCGCGCGGCAAGGGTAAACAGGACGGCTCTTTGTATCAAGCATCGCCGATTTGGCTGGTGCGTGGTTTATTAAAAGAGATGCAGCAGCGTCATCATTTGGATACAAGTCTAGTCGATGATGTGGTACTCGGCTGTGTGACACCCGTTGGCGAACAAGGTTCTGATATCGCGCGTATTGCCGTGCTCGATGCCGATTGGGATCAAAGCGTTGCAGGTGTCACGCTGTCTAGATACTGCGCCTCAGGACTTGAGTCGATCAACCTTGCCGCAGCAAAAGTCATGTCGGGTATGGAGGACATGGTCGTCGCTGGTGGCGTCGAGTCAATGAGCCGTGTGCCTATGGGTTCTGATGGCGGTGCTTGGTACATGGATCCACGGGTCAATGACGGTACTGGTTTTGTCCCACAAGGGGTGGGTGCCGATACCATAGCCACGCTCAAAGGTTTTAGTCGCAGCGATGTCGATGCGTTCGCTACCCAGTCACACCAAAGAGCTGCCAAAGCTTGGGAGCAGGGCTATTTTGATAAGTCAGTAGTACCTGTCAAAGATCTCAACGGTATGCTGCTATTAGCGAAAGATGAGACTATTCGTCCCAGCACGACGCCTGAGACGCTAGCAGGCCTAAACCCTTCTTTTGCTATGTCTGGTCAAATGGGTTTTGATAGTGTGATTTTAGATAAATACACCACTATCGAAACTGTCAATCATGTGCATCATGCGGGCAATTCCTCAGGCATCGTCGATGGTGCCGCGTTATGCTTAGTCGGCAGCGCTGCTGCAGGCAAAAAAGCCGGTCTGAAACCACGAGCCAAGATTACGATGGCCTCAGTCATAGGCTCTGAGCCTTCGATCATGCTCACAGGTCCAACCCCTGCTTGTAGAAAAGCACTCGACAAGGCGGGTATGCAAGCCTCCGATATCGATCTTTGGGAGATTAATGAAGCTTTTGCCGCTGTCCCTATGAATACAGCGGATGATCTTGGCATCTCGCTTGATATCGTCAACGTCAATGGCGGCGCTATCGCTATGGGTCATCCGCTTGGTGCTACAGGTGCGATGCTGATGACAACGGTGCTCGACGAGCTTGAGCGCCGTGATCTTAAAACCGCCATGCTTACCTTATGTGTCGGCGGTGGTATGGGTATTGCCACCATCATTGAGCGCGTATAACACTCTACCTGTTAAATAGATAGTGATAACTAAGAGATCATTTAAGGGACAAAAAATGACAACGACTACAGACAGCATTGATGCAATAAACAAGCTAGCAAATTTTTCAGCTGAGCGGGATGATGAGGGCATCATCACCGTATCTATCGATCAAAGCGATCGTAAAATGAACGTTATCGGCGATGGTTTTAACGACGCTTTTGCTACTGTGACGGACAGCTTTATTGGTGATGATTCTGCGAAAGGCTTAATTCTAACCTCGGCAAAAAACAGTTTCGTGGTTGGCGCAGATATCGATCAGCTCTCTAATATACAAACCGCGCAGCAAGCCTTTGACTTGGTTAAAGAATTAAAAGGCAGCCTCCGCAGGCTTGAGACCGCAGGCAAGCCCGTCGTGGCTGCGATGACAGGAACGGCGCTTGGCGGCGGGTTGGAGCTGGCATTAGCTTGTCATTATCGCATTGCGATTGACTCGCCAAAGACTAAGCTGGGTCTGCCAGAAGTCAAACTTGGCTTGCTACCTGGCGGCGGTGGTACTCAGCGTCTACCAAGGCTAGTTGGTATTCAAAAATCGCTAGAGCTAATGACCCAAGGCAAAGAGCTACGGCCTAAAGCCGCAATGGATATCGGTCTTATCGACGCTATAGCGACGGACAATGAAGATATGTTAGCGCAAGCCAAAGCGTGGATCAAAGCCAATCCGCAAGCAAAGCAGCCTTGGGATAAAAAGGGCTTTAAAATTCCCGGCGGTGATAGCAAGCATCCAAAAGTAGTACAAGTATTCTCTATCGCGCCTGCGATGGCGAATCAAAAATCGCATGGTAATTATCCTGCGATCACCCATATAATGTCTTGCGTCTTTGAAGGCTGCATTGTCGATATCGACACTGGCCTTGAGCTTGAGTCGCGCTATTTTGCCGCTTGCGTGCTATCGTCTGAATCTAGAAATATGATCAGCACGCTTTGGACGCAGCTTAACAACATCAAAAAAGGCCAATCACGTCCTGATAGCTTTGAGCGCTATCAAACCAAAAAGGTGGGTATCTTAGGTGCGGGTATGATGGGCGCAGGCATCGCTTATGTCACGGCTAAAGTCGGTA
This sequence comes from Psychrobacter sp. Ps3, assembly GCF_022129275.1. Taxonomy (NCBI): domain Bacteria; kingdom Pseudomonadati; phylum Pseudomonadota; class Gammaproteobacteria; order Moraxellales; family Moraxellaceae; genus Psychrobacter; species Psychrobacter sp. Ps3. The sequence goes on along the minus strand of NZ_JADQAL010000009.1, from coordinate 10,920 downwards.
TCGATGTGGTTTTACTCGATACAGATATAGCAGGAGCTGAAAAGGGCAAAGCCTATTCTGAGACTATTTTAGATAAAGCCATCAGCCGTAAACGTTCTACCGAGGACAAAAAACAAGCGCTGCTAGCTCGTATTAAACCAACCGTCTCCTATGACGACCTAAAAGATTGTGATTTGATAATTGAAGCGGTGTTTGAAAACCGTGAAATCAAAGCTAAGTGTACTGAGCAAGCGGAAGCCGTTATACCACAAACGGCCGTTTATGCGTCTAACACCTCAACTCTGCCTATCACCGGACTGGCTGAGGCCAGCCAGCGCCCGCAGCAGTTTATCGGTCTGCATTTCTTCTCGCCAGTTGATAAGATGCCGTTGGTTGAGATTATCGTAGGCGCGCAAACCAGTGATGAGACCTTAGCCAAAGCCTTTGATTATGTATTGCAAATTGGCAAAACCCCAATCGTCGTCAATGATAGTCGCGGCTTTTATACCTCGCGGGTGTTTGGTACTTATGTCTCAGAAGGCATCGCTATGCTAGGCGAAGGCGTGCATCCCCGCAGTATTGAGGTCGCAGGTCTAAAGACGGGTATGCCTATGTCGCCCTTAGCGCTACAAGATGAGGTGTCGTTAAGCTTAGCGCTGCATGTTAGCGAGCAACAGCAAAAGGATATGGAGGCGGAGGGTAAGACCATGGTGATGCGTCCCTCTTACGACATTCTTAAAACCTTAGTCAAAGAGCATGAGCGCGAAGGTAAAAAGAACGGCAAAGGCTTTTATGACTATCCAGACAAAGGCGATAAGCACTTGTGGCCTAAGCTGACCGAGCTCTATCCAACCAGTAGCGAGCAGCCCTCGCAACAAGATCTAGTCGATCGCTTGATGTTTATTCAAGCCAACGAGTCGGCGAAATGTTTTGAAGAAAACGTGGTGCGATCTGTCGCAGATACCAACATCGGCTCTATCTTTGGTTGGGGTTTTGCTCCAAACCAAGGCGGCACTTTGCAGTTTATCAACGCTATGGGTGTCGAGCGCTTTGTCGCTCGTAGCCGTGAGCTAGCCAAGCAATATGGCGAGCGTTTTGAGCCGGCTAAGATTTTGGTAGATATGGCTGCAAGTGGCGAGGAGTTTGTGGATGGCTAATTTAGCTCACGCAATAGAGGGTATGAGCGACTGCTTACAAGGACTGCGCGTTGTAGATTTGACGCGCAACCTACCTGGGCCCTTTGCCACGCGTCTGCTTGCGGATTTGGGCGCTGAGATTACCAAGGTTGAGCCAAAAAGCGGCGATCCTGCCCGCGCTTTAGGCGGCTTGTTTGAAGCTTTAAATCACGGCAAAACTATCGGTAAGGTTGATTTTCGCGACCCCAAAGGCATAGAGGTTATCAAAGCGCATCTCAAAGACGCTGATGTCATGCTCGATAGCTTTCGCCCTGGGGTGCTAAAAGGGATGGGGTTAGACGCCCAAACCTTACATGCTATTAATCCAAAATTGGTTATCGTCTCTATTACGGGCTATGGCATGGCTAACGATAGCGACAACTCGCCAGTGGCTCACGACTGGGCGGATAAAGCCGGTCATGATATCAACTTTATGGCGATGAGCGGGGTACTCGATCAGCTGCGTACCGCAACTGGTGAGCAGGCCATGCCTAACATTCAGTTTGCCGATTTGGCAGGTGGTAGTGATACGGCAGTAATTGCCTTGTTAGCAGCGGTATTCGCCGCACAGCGCACAGGTAAAGGTCGCCATGTTGCGGTGAGTATGACTCATAGCTTGTATAACCATATGGTCATGCCAAAAGCGACAGGGGAGCTCGTCAAAAGCTTCTCAGGACAAAACCCGTCGCCAAATTATGACTTTTTGGGTGGACTATTGCCTTGTTATCGCTTATATCAAACGTCTGATAATCGCTACATGGCGGTAGGATCACTTGAGCTAAAATTCTGGCAAGGGCTGTGTGAGGTATTAGAGCTGCCAGAGCTCAAAGACGCGCATTGGCAGCGCGGGGTGATGCCAAACCTGCCTGAAAGTCGTGAAGCGGCCACAAAAGTCAGTGATAAGTTTGCTAGTCAACCGCTTGAGTTTTGGCAGCAAGTATTCGCGTCAGCCGATGTCTGTGTAACGCCAGTACTGAGCTTAGAGGAGGCCAAGAGTCATCCATTATTTGCCCACCAAGATGAGCACCAGACAACATTAGGATGGCAAGTTATAAAAGACTGAATTTAAAAGCTGGTTTTTGTGGATGCAGGGTCAACATTATCTACTATAAATCAATTACCAAGGAAGGTAAGTTATGGATAAGTTTTGGACACAGGGTTATCCAGCAGGGGTTAATGCCTATATAGATCGACCACATAGTACGGTGCTAGATATATTTGATGATAAATTGCAAGCGTTTGCTGATCGTCAGTTTACTAGCAATATGGGCGTCAGCTACTCCTATGCGCAAATCGATAGCATGTCATTGCAGATTGCCGCTTGGATTCCAAATTTGGGACTCGCTAAAGGCTCAGTCATAGCTATATTGCCCTGCCGCTGTATCATATCTATGCTTTTATCTGCTCGATAGTCGGCTTAACGGTCGGTCAGCATCTGACTTTAGTCACTAACCCGCGTGACATTGATAGCTTTATTAAAATTTTAGCCAAACGTCCTTTTCATTTGCTGCCAGGGGTGAATACGCTGTTTCAAGCTTTTGTCAATCATCCTGACTTTCGTAAACTGGATTTCTCAGAATGTAAATTAACGGTAGTGGGCGGTATGGCAGCCACGCCTGAGACGGCCAAACGCTGGCTTGAAATCACAGGACTGCCTATTTTGGAAGGCTGGGGGATGTCTGAGACACTAGGCGTAGGAACTGCCAATCCATTTGATGGTACCGAGTACACGGGCAACGTCGGCTTGCCGCTACCTGGCGTGGATATTAGTATTCGCAATGATGAGGATGAGGTGCTAGGTTTAAATGAGGTGGGCGAGATGTGTATCAAAGGCGATAACGTCATCACAACCTATCATAATATCGATAATGCCAAATTTTTCACTGCTGATGGCTACCTAAAAACCGGTGATATCGCCTCGATGAATGAGCAAGGTTCCATCAAAATATACGACCGCAAAAAAGATATGATCATCGTCAGCGGCTTTAATGTTTATCCTAATGAAGTCGAAAACGTCATCGAGACTCACCTCAAAGTTGCCGAGTGCTCTGTCGTCGGTATTGCTGATAAAAGCCAAGGACAGTCGGTCAAAGCCTATATCGTTAAGGCTGATGAAAACTTAATGGCGGAGGATATAAAAATGCTGTGTAAAGAAAATCTAGCCGGCTATAAATGTCCTCGCCATATCGAATTTATAGACGAGCTGCCAAAATCTACTGTCGGTAAAATATTACGTCATGAGCTGAGAAAAGCGGCCAATAAAGCGTAAAAAATGCTTTAGTTTAAAGGCTATTAAAAAGCTGATTTTAACTAAATTAGCTTTTTAATAGCTAGGTTTGAATTAATGATCTGCTTATAAGTCGGATAACTCAGGCTTCGACATAGAGCGCCACAATATACTAAATAAAGCATCAAAATTTGCGTTTAGTGGTGCCTCTGCTTGACGAATGGTTTGCATAATACCAAGGCGACTAATAAAGCCCATAAACACATCAAATAAGATGTGCAGTGGCACAGTGTCTACTAATACTCCGCGCTTTTGACCATCTTCAAGCACGCTTAAAAATGCATTGATTAGCTCTTTATTGTTATAAATTGCGATGTTATGAAAACGCGCTATCGAGACTTTAGACAGCACCATCACCGCGTCTGGATGCGTATCGACAAAATCTAAGCATACCCATAGGGTTTTACGCAGGCGATCTTCAACGCTATCGATACCTTGCAGATGATCCATCATTCTAGTGGCAAGTCTGCCTAGCACTAAATCCATAATGGTATAAAGTACCGTTTGCTTATCGCCAAAGTACTTATAGAGCGTCTGCAGTGACACATTTGCCGTCTTGGCAATTTGTATCATAGTAATATCGCTGGCATCACTATCAGCAAAAAGCAGACGAACCGCTTTTTCTACTTTCTCTAATGTCGCAGGACGCATATCACTCAGAGGCGCTACAGCTAAAGGCGTAGTACGCGTGTCTTTTTTAAGTTTACTGCTCTTTGGTTGGCCAATTTTGTTTTTACGATTAGAGTTAGAAGGCAGCTTTGATCGAGTAGGTGGCATATCTTATTGTTCCTTATAGGCTCATTATTTAACTAACTTTTCGCTCAAACTATTCAGTGATGATAATAACAGTTACCATTGTAAAGCATTTTATTGCAATGAGTCAGTGGGATATCTAGAATAAAAGCAGTAAATAATATGCTTAGTTTATAGTTATAAACCAGCAATAAGGTAATTACAATTACTATTATAATTCAAGCGTGCATACCACAAGAATATCAAAATAGAATTTGATTATGTCGTGGTTGGTGGGGGTTCGGCAGGTTGCATGCTCGCAGCGCGCCTTCCAAAGCATGCAGACATTCATGTTTGCTTGCTCTGGAATCGGTGAAGGTAAAGACTTAGCCGTTCGTGTGCCAGTAAGAAGGGTGTTTATGGTACCTAGTAAACCTTTTAAATTAAATAATCGATGTCTTTATATATTATAAGCGGATAATAGTAGAGTATGAAGGTTCGCTAATATCATTGCTTCAGCCTTATTGAGGCGATAATCGGGTATGAATGACAGACATGGGATGGGGCTATCCTAAATAATTTTACTTATCTAGGACAGCCCCTTGTCTTTTGACGCATCGACCGCTTGCTTGACGGTATGAAAATCGCTGTGGCGCACGTCCGTGCCGCTACTGATATAAATTACCAGCTCGGCGATGTTGCGCGCATGGTCGCCGATACGCTCAAGCGCGCGCAGTACCCACATCAAATTCATCACTTGTGTGACTTGACGCGCATCTGCCATGACATACGTCATCAGCGCCCTTACCGCCGACTGGTACTCGAAGTCAACACTACCATCATCGCGCATCACTTCAAATGCTTCATTGGCGTGTAGTTTTTCAAAAGCCAGCAGCGCATTGTTCAGCATCAAGCGTACTTGGTTGCTCAGGTGCTGTACTTCATGGTGACAATAGGTGTTGTGATTTTCGGCGGCGATTTGTTTGGCCATATGCGCAATTTTGGTCGCTTCATCGCCGATGCGCTCGATATCGACCACGCCTTTACTCATCGCCATCACGTAGCGCAAATCACGCGCGGCAGGTTGGCGACGCGCTAAGAGCAGCAAAATATGCTCATCAATTTGCACTTCCATTTGATTGATATGGCTGTCGTGCTCAATCACTTGCTCCGCTAGCGTGCTATCGCTCTCAATCAAGGCGCGCATGGCATGCGCTACCTGCTCATCCACTTGCGCGCCCATGTGCAAAAATAAGGTCGTGGTTTCTTTTAAATCATGGTCAAAGCTGCGCGAGGTGTGCGCCATTTGATGCGGCATGATGGTGTCCTCATAAGGCAAAAATAAGACAAAAAAGATGCCGCAACAGAGCGGCATCGGTAGCAATTATGGCAACTTAACCGTAACGACCTGTGATGTAGTCTTCGGTCGCTTTTTGCGTGGGGTTGGTAAAGACTTGGTCGGTCTTGCCAATCTCAACCATATCACCCAGATACATATAGGCGGTGTAGTCTGAGATACGCGCCGCTTGCTGCATATTGTGGGTCACAATCGCGATGGTGTAGTCTTGTTTTAAATCTTCAATCAAGTCTTCAATCGCACCTGTTGAGATGGGGTCAAGGGCGGAGGTTGGCTCATCAAGCAGCAACACCTCAGGTTTGGTAGCCACGCCGCGCGCGATACACAAGCGCTGCTGCTGACCACCTGAGAGTGACAGACCTGAGGCGTTTAGCTTGTTTTTAACCTCATCCCACAGTGCCGCTTTTTTAAGTGCCCATTCGACACGTTCGACCAGATCCGCTTTAGACAGTTTTTCGTACAGACGCACACCAAAGGCAACATTATCAAAAATAGACATCGGGAACGGTGTCGGTTTTTGGAACACCATGCCGACACGAGCGCGTAGCAAATTGACATCGACCGACTTGTCCAAGATATTTTGCCCATCAAGGATGATTTGCCCATCCGCGCGCATGTTGGGATACAAATCATACATGCGGTTAAAGGTGCGCAGCAGGGTTGATTTACCGCAGCCTGATGGCCCGATAAACGCGGTCACTTTGCGATCTGGAATGTCGATAGAGATGTTTTTTAGTGCATGAAAATCACCGTAATGGAAGTTTAAATCACGAATTTGCATTTTCGCTGCTGGCGTTGCTTCTTCTGTTGTGCTGCTGGCATCTGCCTGCGTCTGTGTGTTGGCTTGTGTGTTAATAACAGGGGCAGATACAGGTGGTTGGGTGGTTTTTGTGTTCACGGCAGTGCTTTCTTCTGTAAATACGGATTTGGTCTTTGGTGTCTTGATAGCGGTGTCGGTCATGGGAGTATCCTTTTTTTCGGTCTGATATGCGTTTGTGTGGCAATGGCTGAGTCGCGGCCGTGATTAATGACGCTCACGCGCACCGATATAACGGGCGATGACATTGAGCGCAAGCACCGTAAAGGTAATCAATAGCGCCGCTGCCCAAGCTAAAGCATGCCAGTTGTCATAAGGGCTCATGGCAAACTGATAAATGGTGTTTGGCATGTTGCCCATGGCGTTACTCATATCTAAGCTAAAGTATTGGTTGTTCAGCGCTGTAAATAGCAAAGGCGCGGTCTCACCCGTGATACGGGCGAATGCGAGCAGCACCCCTGTGGTCAAGCCTGCACGCGCTGCTTTTACCGTCACGCTTAACACCAGCTTCCACTTAGGCGTACCAAGCGCATACGCCGCTTCGCGTAAGGTATTGGGCACGAGCAGCAGCATGTTTTCAGTAGTACGCACTACTACAGGAATCACGATGAGTGCCAAAGCGCACGCCCCTGCCCAACCTGAAAAGCTGCCGCCTTTTACCATCAAGGCATAGACGAATAGACCAATCACGATAGAGGGTGCCGACAGCAAAATGTCATTTAAAAAACGAATGACTTGACCCAGCTTGTTGCCGCCTGAAAATTCCGCCAAATAAATACCCGCCAACATGCCAATCGGCGCACCGATAAACAAACCGCTACTGGCAATCATGATTGAACCCACGATGGCGTTTCGCAAACCACCCTCTGTCATCGGCGGCGGCGTGTCTACGGTAAATACTGGCATCTCAATCAAGCCGCTCATGCCTTCGATACCGAGCGTGACCAAAATCCAAAGCAGCCAAAACAAACCAAAGACCATGGCAAAAGACGCAAAGCCTAGTCCGACCTTGTTCCACATACGGCGGCGGCGGTATAAGCCGCGGTCAATCTTTTGCGCGGGCGGGGTTGAGACAGGTGACACAGCAGTCAAGCTAGACATGCACATATTCCTTTTGATTCATAGGTCGCTGGATTGACCGTTCATACAACATAACGCTTATTAAAAGTAGTAAACCGTGCGCGCCGACTTAGTGTCCTGCGCGCTTGTCCATATTGCGTAACATCAAGCGCGAGATACTCAGCACCACGAAAGTAATCATAAATAGAATCAAGCCAAGGTGTAGCAGTGACGCCAAGTGCAGTGGGTCAGAGGCTTCGGCAAATTCGTTGGCCAGCGCCGAGGTGATCGACACGCCAGAGGCGAACATACTTGGGTTGATGTTAAAGGTATTACCAATCAAGAAGGTCACCGCCATGGTCTCGCCAAGCGCCCGGCCAAGACCTAAGATTACGCCACCAACCACCCCTGTTTTGGTATAAGGCAAGATGATTTTAAACATAACTTCCCATGTGGTCGCGCCCATACCGTAGGCTGATTCTTTGAGCAAATTGGGCACCACTGAGAACACATCACGCATGGTCGCGGCGATAAAGGGAATAATCATAATCGCCAAAACAAGCGCGGCGGTAAACAGACCAATACCCATCGGCGCACCGACGAACAGCTTGCCAATCACAGGCAAATCGCCCAAATGCTCGGTCAGCCATGGCTGGATGTTATTACCAAAAAACGGCGCAAATACGAACAGACCCCACATGCCATAGATGATAGAGGGAATACCCGCGAGCAGCTCAATAGCGATGCCCAAAGGCTTCTTTAAAAAGGTTGGGCACAGCTCAGTCAAAAAGATGGCAATACCAAAGCTAATAGGCACCGCAATCACAATCGCCATAATCGAGGTCATCACCGTACCGTAAATCGGTGCCAGCGCTCCGTACTCGCCTGCGACAGGATCCCAGTTGTTGCTGGTATAAAAGTCAAAGCCAAAGGTTTGCATACTTGGCCATGCACCAACAATCAAAGAGACCAAAATTGCCCCTAAGCTCAGCAGCACAAACAACGCCGCCGCTTTGGTGGTATTTACAAAGACAGCATCCCAGCGCTTTTGTTTTGCCAATTGTGTTTGCAGATTGTGCCCTGCCATAGTCACCTCAACGTTGCTCTCATTACTCGAATAGATGCGCTAAATACAAGCGATGCAACGACGCCTGCGATCCGCCCCTCGGCTTGGTTACAGACGTCATGCGTTAACGGTTCTTACTGTGGGGTATAGACAGGGTTGCCATCTTTATCAACCACTTGTTTCCAGCTGTCTTTAAACAGTGCCACAGCAGTATCTGAGAATGGCACGTAGTCCAAATCTGTAGCTGCCGCGTCGCCTTGGTCGTACGCCCAGTTAAAGAAGTTCAGCACGCCTGCCACTTGTTTTGGATCTTGTGGCTGCTTGTGAACCAAGATAAAGGTCGCCGCAGCGATTGGCCATGCTTGGTCAGTTTCTGAGTTGGTAATGACTTTATAGAAGCCTTCTTGCTGAGACCAATCGATGTCGCCTGCAGCAGCAAAGCTGTCGATTGACGGCTGTACAAAGTTACCCGCTGCGTTTTTCAAGGTCGCGTGTGACATGTTGTTTTGCTTCGCGTACGCGTATTCCACATAGCCGATAGAGTTTTGCATACGGTTCACGTAGCTTGCCACACCTTCGTTGCCTTTACCTGCCGCGCCGCGGTCAGAGGTTGGCCACTTAACGGTTTTGTCCACACCGACACTGCTTTGCCACTCTGGTGATACTTTTGCCAAGTAGTCCGTGAAGTTAAAGGTCGTGCCTGAGCCGTCTGAACGGAATACAGTAGTGATTGGGCTGTCTGGTAGCGTCAAGTCTGGGTTTAGCGCTTTGATTGCCGCGTCATTCCACTTGCTGATGTTGCCAAGATAGATGTCTGCCAATACTTTACCGTCAAGCTTTAGTGCGCCAGGCTCGATGCCTTCTACGTTCACGACAGGAACCACGCCACCGATAACGGTTGGGAACTGAATCAAGCCTTCTTTTTCTAGCTCTTCTGGCGTCATTGGCGCATCCGATGCCCCAAAATCAACCGTACCTGCAGTGATTTGCTTGATGCCGCCTGATGAGCCGATAGACTGATAGTTCACTTGGCCTTTGGTCGCTGCATTGTAGTCCGCTGACCACTTAGCATAGATAGGCTGCGGAAAAGAAGCACCTGCGCCGGTGATATTCATCGACACGTTTTCAGCTGATGCGGCATTAGCGCTCTGAGTAGAGGCCGCGCTCGATTGGGCTGAAGCAGTTGATTCAGTGCTTGAGTTACTATCGGCAGATCTATCGCAAGCGGTTAAACTTAGAGTGCTTATGATGGCGACAGCCATAAATGAATAACGCATTGTTTCTCCTAAAGTTCACTATTTATCATTATTGACAGTTATAATTAACACTTCCGCTACTGCGGTATTGCTACTTGTGTTTTTCGACAACCTGTCTTGGCGGTTGATGAGCACATTGTGCCGAGCAAATATGACAGTTTGATGACATAGAGTGTTTTTATGAATTAAGATCGCCTCAAAAAAATACGTCACGCTTCATTCTTATGAGGTTGGCAGGGATAGATTTATTTAACAGCGGTTTGGCGATAGGATTACTGTCATTAAACTGTCATAATTATTGTGTTTAATGGACAGACGCTAATCAGTACTTATCGACTTTTCATTTCCTATTAGTACGTTAAAAAACAAGGCTGTAGTATGCACAACGAGCAGATTTTGATTGTTGAAGATGAACCTGCAATTCGTGAGATGGTGATGATGACGCTAGAGATGGCAGGCTTTGAGAGTTTGCAGGCGGCCGATATCTCAGAGGCTCATCAGCAAGTCGTTGATCACAGGCCTGCGCTAATTTTGCTAGATTGGATGTTGCCAGGAGATAAGAGCGGCATTGATTTTTGCCGTATGCTAAAAAATGATGAGATACTCGCTGAGATACCCGTCATTATGCTGACTGCCAAAAGCGAAGAAGATAGCAAAGTACACGGGCTCGATGCTGGCGCTGATGACTATATGACCAAACCTTTCTCCACCCGAGAATTGATCTCTAGGATCAAAGCGGTACTACGTCGTAGTAGTGCACTCAGTAGCGATAGACCTATCGAAATAGGTGCACTGAGCCTAAACCCCAAAAGCCAGCGAGTGACAGCGAATGATCAGGTTATCGATTTAGGTCCTACAGAGTATCGTTTATTGGCGTTTTTTATGAGCCATCCGGAGCGTGCCTACACGCGTCCGCAGCTGTTAGATCAGGTCTGGGGCGGCAATGTCTATATTGAGGATCGAACGATTGATGTGCACATTCGCCGTTTACGTAAGTTACTAAAGCCCTTTGGCTGCCATACGTTTATTCAAACGGTACGCGGTACAGGGTATCGGTTTTCTGGTCTGATTGAATAACGAGAGTACTGTTTAAAACCGTATCGATTGTAATGTAGCCAATATTAAGGATAGTCAATAAACCCCAGTTCGGGATAAGCGCTCAAAAAAAAGATAAAAAAAGAAGTCCAAAGTT